>CAZYFO010000038.1:3031-10488 GCA_964646955.1 uncultured Bacteroidaceae bacterium
AAATCAATACGGTTGAGGCTTTCATAACTATCTTTTTCCAATTGGATTTCTTCTGTATAACCTCCATCTGTCAAGTCATACTTTGTTAGGAGCCCTCTCAAAATTGAAAACTGAAATCCTAACGATAGATCTTCTGACAATTTTACATCATATCCCATGCCTAAAGACAAACCTAATGTTATACCACTAATTTTAAAATCATCGACAAAAACCGCATCGTTTACATATCCCATATAACCTAATTACCCACTCATATAAAAGACATTGCTGTTTTTAAAACTATATTGTCTTGTAGAAAATGACGGACCGAAATAAGAGATTTTTATATTATCAATCATTTTGCCGTATAGCCTATTACCATCATTGTCTTGTAAATAGACGTTATCCATACTATTCGAAGAATTGAATCGACTGTACATAAACCCAAATCCGAACGATTCATTATAGAAATATGTAAAGTCAGCACCTAAATGATAGCCGGATTTCAATTTCTGCGTGTAATCCCTAAAATCTGTCTGAACATTATCTGCCAATTTTGCCGTTCGATAACTAAAGCCACCATTTAATGCAATCCTGAATTTTTGATAGCCTCTGTGAAATTCAGAGGCTTCTTTCGTTGAGTCATTCATTTGATAATAATTTAATTGACGGAATTTAATCTCAGAATTTGGCAGCAAAGTATTTCTGATTTCGTCATTTTGTTTATAAGTGAAATAGACAATACCGTCACTCACTTTTGTTATTTTACAATTAATCGAATCTCCCTGATTTGTAATTATTAAATCCTGAGAATAAACCGAACCGGTTATAAGAATGAAGAGAGCAATAAAGAATAATTTTTTCATTTCCTGTTAAATATTAATCTGAATATTATGTTTCTATTATGTCAGTACTGTTCTTTTGGTTTCTTCAGAAGAATCCATCATAACGGCAACTTTAATCACTCAGCAATACATAAATTTTTATTTTATCCTAAATTCAATACTCAAATTTATGTTATATATAAATTCAACATGTTCTTCGATAATCAAGTCATCATCTGAAGTTCCTTGATAATAGTTGCCGGACGAGAATGAACCATTTGATATCTGATATTGTTGAAAACCCGGTTGACCATATAATTTGAGACTAAAATCGTCAGAAATTTGGAATTTATATCCAAGCTGAAAAAACACACAAGTCCCGGTATATAGTGATGTCGGGGAATAGTTCCTCTCGTTTTCTACTTTTGTTTTTGAGTCTGAAGTGAGCCAATTGAAATTAATTAATTCCCATCTAACTCCTGTAAAAAGTCCATTATTAAGTGGATAAATCACAACATCACCGAAAAGCCCAAATGATTTTGCATTTAAGTCTTTAACATTATCAAAATCCAGTTGATATGAGCGATTATTAATACCTGCCTTAATTTCTGACTTCCTATTAAATAACTCGAAATCAGATTTCAAATAAATCTCTCCTCTTAATGTGTTATAACTATCGTATCCGCCTCCAAATCCAATTGATAGTGAATCAAGTGCTCCTGCATGTAATTGTGTACCAAACAATATTAAAGCGAATACTAAGAATAATCGTTTCATTTTCATGAAATCATTTAGTTGTTTTTTTGAGTTAGTTTTTATTTTATCCTACATAAAACGATATAATACACCTATGGACATCATGTTATAAAAACGGTTTCAAAAGTAGAGCTTGTTATCTTACAAACAAAATTTGTAGTAAGTTTTTTATAAAAAACTAATAATAATAATATTATTGACTTGTTTTAAGACATATTCTGCCAATATTTATTCTGTCTCATGTCAAAAGTTTATTCTCGACAGGAAATGAAGAGTTGTCAACATCTGTATCTTTGTCATAAAAGGAGCTGATCATGACCGAGATAATATATTGGGTCAAGACGAGTACTTTATCCTCGTGATGCCTCAAATAAAAGTCAAAAATGAATTTATTCGCTACTTATAAGCAAACCTTAATTAGTAATTTTCTTTCGAGTTTTCTTGTAGTCTTCATGTATACTACTTTTGTTCAATAGCCTCAGCCTCCTCAAACTCTATAATATTTTGGAAATCACTCCATACTTTTGCCTCCTTATACAGGCTCTTAGAGCCGATTGGGACATATAGCTTAATATTCGTTCTGTCTATATTATAGAAATAAACGAAAAAACTTAAGTCTATAGGGCTTTCTGAGCAAGCATAAATATTTGTCAATTTTTTGCAATAAGAAAAAGCTCCTTCACCAATAGACCTTATAGAAGAAGGAATAACTACACATTTTAAGCCGCTACAATGTCTAAAAGACCATTCACCTATTGAGGTTACAGATGAAGGTATTCTAATGCTTTTCAGTTTATTGCTAAAGGCAAAAGCCCCATCTTCTATGGATTTAACTGACGAGGGGATAATAAAGTTACCGGACTTTCTTGCAGGATACGTTATCAAATCTGTCTTTTCCTTATTGTACAGAACTCCAGATAAACTTGAATAATATTGATTCAATGTATCAACTTCTATTTTCTTTAAACCTTCACAATCGAAAAAGGCCATGGAGCCTACTGCTGTTACCGAAGAAGGAATTGTAACTTTTTTCAAAGCACAAGATGCAAAAGCCAAATCATTGATAGTTATAACAGATGACGGAATTATGAATCTTCCGGGCTTTCCGCTTGGGCACATCAACAAGACTGTTTTTTCATCATTGTATAGGACTCCAGATAAACATGTAAAATTATGATTATCGGCATCAACTATAATACTTTTCAAACTACGACAAGATGAAAAGGCCTCATCGCCAATAGAGGTAACTGAAGAGGGTATGACTAAACTTTTCAGACCATCGCATTTGAAAAATGACCTAACACCTATCGAAGTGATCGAAGAAGGCATAGAAACACTTTTCAGGCCACTGCAACCAAAAAAAACTCCATTTTCTATCTTATTTAAAGATGATGGGATTGTGATGCTTTTCAAACCGCTACAATTGTAATATGCCCAACTACCTATTTCTATTACGGACGAAGGTATTGTCATTTCTGTCAATTTGCCGCAACCGAAAAAAGCAGAATTACCAATCGAGGTTATAGAAGAAGGAATTGTTACACCTGTCAATCCGGCACAACCATAAAAGGCTCCATTACTGATGGACTTTACAGAAGATAGTATTTCATATCTTCCCGATATTCCAGCCGGGAAAGCAATCAAAGCACTCTTCTGCTTATCATACAATACACCTGATATACTTTCAAAATCAGGATTATTCGCATCTGTTTCTATACTTTTCAAGTCACTGCAACCGACAAAAGCCTTATCGCCGATAGATTTTACTGACGAAGGTATAGTAATACCGGTCAAAGCAACACAATTGGAAAAGGCTTGATTACCTATGGATATTACAGAACTTGGTAACGTAATTTCAGTCAAGCCGCGACAAAAGAAAAACGCTCTATCACCGATTGATATTACTGACAAAGGGATATTGACACTTTTCAAGTCACTGCTAAACGAAAAAGCTTTTTCACCTATCGATGTAACAGAAGAGGGTATTGTAATGGATGTCAAGCCGTTGCAATAGGAAAAGGCCTCATTACCTATCGAGGTAACGGAATAAATTGCGTTATCGTAAGTAACACTTGACGGAAGTACGATATCTCCGGAATAATCAGAAGATTTTACTACCTTCACTGCAGTCTCGGAAGTCGTTGAATAGCTAATCCCATTCACAGTGAATGTGATTGCATACACGGACCGCAAAAACAAAATGAAAATGGAAATAATTAATGCTCTTTTCATACCGATGATTATTTAATGAAACTACTAACAAACGTACATATAAATTATATACCTTAAGTCATAACATTTTTATCGGCTGCCACATAACATGAGGTGGCTTGATGAAGATATAGCTATTTATTCGCGAATATAATCAAAGTTTTCAGAAAAGCAAAAAAATCAACAACTTCTGCCGGTATGTACAATCATTTTTTAGTCATTACTGATAACGCCATTCTTCAATCTGAATAGGTATTGTTGAAATCGGTATCATAAACATTTATATTATCTTTGTGCCCTACGGAATATTAGTTTTTACTGTTCAAGGTTCAACAAATAATATTTGACTTATGAAAAAACAGATTTTATCAGTGTTATTCACCTTGATTTGTGTGGGGATATCCGCACAGTACAATCAGGAAATTGTTATTGAGAAATTGATACAGACAGATACCACCTCTTTGGGACAGAAGATAATATATCCCGATTTCTCTAATGATGAAGTTACTATCTGTAAAGTAACCATACCGCCGGGAAAATCTACAGGCTGGCATAAGCATACTATTCCCGTATTTGCCTATGTGGTTGAAGGAATACTTACGGTGGAGAATGAAAAAGGCGATGCACATGAATATCCTGAAAACAGTGCCATTTCCGAGATGCTTGATATCTATCACAATGGTTTAAACAAAGGCAAAGATAATGTTGTGCTGATAGCAATTTATCTGGGAGGAAAAGATGTTCAGTTATCTGTAAAGATGCCTGAAAAATAATATCATTAGAATATATTTTCGACTGTTTGTATATAAATATAGTAATGATCAAAGCGGTAAAATGATGAACAAAATATCCGGTATAGACAATAAGATTCTTAGTCAGTTGCATACTCCTTGTTATGTGTTTGAGGAAAAGTTGCTCAAAGAAAACCTGGAAATAATACGAAAAGTAGGTGATGAAGCCGGAGTAGAGATAATACTGGCCTTGAAAGCCTTTGCGCTCTGGAAGACCTTCCCCCTTTTTCGGGAGTATATTCACTCAACTACTGCCAGTTCATTAAATGAGGCACGCCTAGCTTTTGAAGAGTTCAAAAGCAAACCTCACACCTATTCACCCGCCTATACTGAAGAGGAATTTCCATCAATAGTCGAGCTTAGCAGCCATATCACATTCAATTCGTGGAATCAGTTCAACAGATTCTATCCAATTGCATCCGGCAAGTCAAGCTGCGGTATTCGCATTAACCCTCTATACTCTGAGATTGAAGTTGATTTATATAATCCCTGCGCCCCCGGAAGCCGTTTCGGAGTGACGCCAGAGAATATGCCTGAAGATTTGCCCTCAGGAATCGATGGCTTTCACTGTCATAACCATTGTGAATCGGACAGCTATGCACTTGAACGCACACTTGCTCATATAGAGTCTGGATTCGGCAAGTGGCTTGGACAGATCAAGTGGCTCAACCTAGGCGGGGGACATCTGATGACACGTCAAGACTATGATACTAACCATTTAATATCCATTCTGAAAGAGTTTCGAAGCAGACACAAAAACCTGAGGTTGATTCTTGAGCCAGGCTCTGCTTTTGCATGGCAGACAGGTCCATTAGTGGCAAGTGTAGTAGATATTGTCGAAAACAATGGCATAAAAACCGCCATCTTGGATACCAGTTTTACCTGCCACATGCCGGACTGTTTAGAGATGCCTTATTACCCAACTGTAAGGGGAGCCGTATTAATGAAAGAATACAAACCTTTTAGCGGAGATTTTGTTTACAGACTGGGAGGGAACAGTTGTCTGAGTGGTGACTGGATGGGATATTGGGATTTCGGTCACACTCTGAAAGAGGGTGAAAAGATTCTGTTTGAGGATATGATTCATTACACAACGGTTAAAACTAATATGTTCAACGGTATTAACCATCCTTCAATAGTTCTTTTAAAAGAAAACGGGAATATTGATATTTTAAAGGATTTTAAATATGAGGATTTTCGCGACAGGATGTGCTAAATTCTCAATATCAGTAAAATAAGGGGAAAACTCCATAAAGAAACATCATAAAACATTTGCCTGTTTGACATAATATATTTAGAATTGCGCATTAAAAATTACAATCATGAAACAAAAGAGTCTGTTTTCAGGAGTGATAATTACACTCATGGCTATCATGGCATCCTGCGGCGGAGGGAAGATGAGTTATCCTCTGACCGTTGAAAAGCCGTTTGTGACTTATTCAGCCACAAATACTATAAGCATAGCCAAGATGGAACTCACAGATACGGCAACCGTTCTGTCCATTAACGCCACATTTACACCACATTACTGGATACGTATAGCAAAAGAGTGTAAGTTGGTTACAGATAAAGGTGTAGAGCTTTCGTTGGTTTCGAGTGAGGGGATAGAACCGGACAGCCTGTTTTGGATGCCCGATTCCGGCAAGGCCAGCTTTAATCTGACATTCGAACCTACGCCTGTAGATACCAAATATTTTGATTTTGTAGAGTGTTCAGGTGAACGTTGTTTCAATCTCTACGGTATATATTTCTCACCCAAAAAACCTATTATCAAAATCCCGTCGGAATGGAAAAACATCCGATACAATGACAAAGATGTACTCCCCGAATCTGTATTTTCCAATGATTCTGCGGTGATAAGCGGATTTATTCCCGATTATCGTCCGGTAATGAACATGTCTATTCGACTTTATTATACTCCTTTCGGAGAGGATATTAAAGATGTTTCGATAGCAATAGACGATAATGGATATTTCAGAATAGCCGCTACTCCTTATTATCCGACAAATGCTTTTCTTATTATCCAAAACCATCCATATCCTATAATACTTGTTCCGGGTAAAGAGAACTCAGTGTTAATTAATCTCGCCGAATTGTCAGATCCTTCATATACTCCTGACTATAAGGGATATCTGGCTTCCACTCTGCATGATTTGGCCGTCACTCCGATGAATAGTTCCGATTTCAACGCCATAATCAAAGATGAGGAGATAGAAGGTAAAACTGCTGATTTCATTATCTCTTATCTGGACGGCAAACTAAAAGACATATACGGAGCTATTGATACTATGAAAATAGGTCAGGCTAGCAAACAGCTATTCAAAATAAAAGCCGAGGTTAAATATCTGGATATGCGCCTGGCTTTTGAAGATTACCTGGTAAATCAGAAGATACAAAGTGCCCAAATCAATACACAAGAGGATTTACGTAACCTTTTAAGCAACTACAATATCCATCCCGCTTCATTTATCGATTCTTTGAGAACGGATATTCCTGCCTTGGACTGCGTAAATGCATCCTATTTCTCATTGACTGATAATATCTTCACGTTATATTCCCGTTATAGTGAGATTTTCCCGAAAATCGAAACAACAGACAATGAAGAGGCAATGAATGCTTATGCCATTGTTTCCAAGTTCAATAAAGGCGATGAGCTGTCAGATACGGAAAATAAAAAACTGGAATCTTTTAAAGAAAAGTCATTCAAGGAACTCATCCTCGGAAAGAAAGCCGATCGCGAGGCTCAAATGAAGGCCCTCAAAGAAAACAAATCGGTACACATAAATGAACTGGACCAGATTGCTCCGGACAAGACTCTGGATACTATCATAGAACGATACAAGGGTAAAGCCGTTCTTATTGATGTTTGGGCTACCTGGTGTGGACCATGCCGTGC
>CAZYFO010000038.1:10588-16353 GCA_964646955.1 uncultured Bacteroidaceae bacterium
TAAATCAGCATATATTATTGACCGGGCAGTGAGAGTCAGGACTTGTCTATATATCGGCGATTCAGATCAGAAAATTCATCTATCCTGCGATCACGAAGAAAAGGCCATATTCTCCTGACAGACTCACTGCGATCCGTGTCTATATCTACAACTTCTACCGTCTCATCGGTAGAAGCCTTGTAGAGCATCTCACCCTGAGGACCGCATACAAAGCTATTCCCCCAGAATTCAATACCGGACTTCGGGTCTGCAGGATTTTTCTCAAATCCGCAACGGTTTACAGCTATCACAGGCAGACCGTTTGCTATGGCATGTCCGCGCTGCACTGTAATCCAAGCATCAAGTTGGCGCATCTTCTCTTCTTTACAATCTATAGGATCCCAACCTATTGCAGTGGGATAGATTAAAATATCCGCACCATGTAGAGCCATCAAGCGGGCACCTTCCGGATACCACTGGTCCCAGCATACCTGCACGCCCAATAGTCCCACTGATGTCTTAATGGGCTCAAATCCCATATCGCCGGGTGCGAAATAAAACTTCTCATAGAAACCCGGATCATCAGGTATGTGCATCTTCCTGTATTTTCCGGCAATTGAACCGTCTTTCTCAAAAACTACCGCCGTATTATGATAAAGGCCTGTAGTCCTTTTCTCAAAAATAGTGACAACAAGCACAACATCGTTATTTTTTGCTATTTCGGAATAAAAATCGGTTGAAGAACCAGGGACACGTTCAGCTAAATCGAACATATCAGTACTCTCTGTCTGACAAAAATACAATGTATTCTGCAACTCCTGTAAAACTACAAGTTTTGCACCGTCATTAGCAGCCTTTCCGATTTTATCGGATAAACGCCTCATGTTATCTACGATATCATTGCCGTTTGACTGCTGAATTATCGCCACTTTCATATATCTATATTTTATTTAGTCCTACGCCCTCAGGATAATGCATTGTTACACAGTGCAAAGAGCCATGCTGTCTTATAAGAGGCAAACAATTTATACCTATTATCTCTCTATCAGGAAATACCTTGCTCAAAACCTCAATAGCTTCATTATCCAAACTGTCCTGACCATATATGGGTACCAGCACAGCATTGTTTATTATCAAAAAGTTTGCGTATGTAGCCGGCAACCTCTCGCCTTCAAATACAATCTCACTGGGCAAAGGTAACGGAACTAGATTGAATGAGCGACCATCCATAGTCCTAAATGTCATCAGTTCCTTCTCCATCTCCGATAGTTCAGCAAAATGTTCATCAGACTCGTTATAACACTTCACATAAACGATTGTATCATTAGGACACAGTCTTGCCAGAGTATCAATATGCCCATCAGTGTCGTCACCTACTATACAACCATGTTCCAAACACAAAAAGTTTTTGGCTCCCATCAAAGGGGCCAGAGTGTATTCGGCATTTTCTATATTGTAGAAATCATTTCTGTTCTTTGAGAGCAGACATGAAGAGGTAGTAAGTAAAGTACCCTTCCCGTCTGTTTCAATTGAGCCTCCTTCAAGAACCAGGCTATTCATATCCTTGTAACGTGCATTAGAAAACAAACCGGCTGAAAATAGTGACTGGTTTATCATATTGTCATAAATGGAATTGAATTTCTCTCCCCATCCGTTGAAACAAAAATCATTCAATACAAATTCACCATTTTCCTCAACAGACGTAATAAAGGCATGATCACGCGCCCAAGTATCGTTAGTCTTACACTCAAAAAAAGTAACATTGTCAATATTTACACCTGACTCAGTCAATCTTTTCTTCACTTCTTCTTTTTCAGGAGCAACAATAAGCAGCCTCTCACGTACAGAAATTGCCTTAGCTATCTCCACAAAACAACTAGTGGCCTGGTCCAACATATTGCACCAGTCCGTATCACGATGCGGCCATGTCAGTTGCACGCACTCTTGTCTCTCCCATTCTGCCGGAACTCTCATCTATTATGGCATTCAATAAAACACATAAAAAACCGGTAAAACTGCTTGAAAATCTTATTACATCTGATTACTAAGATTACAGTACGTTTTACAACTGCAAAAGTAACTGAAAGTTTTTATATACCTTTGTCTGCTGAATGCCGGATTATCGGTCGAAAAATATATATAATGAAAAAGTGGCATATTGAAGATTCCGCTGAGCTGTACAATATTAAAGGATGGGGTGTTTCATACTTTAATATAAACGAGCGGGGAAATGTGGTTGTAACTCCTACAAAAAACGACGTTGAAATCGATTTACAGGAGTTAATGAACGACCTCTCTGACAGGAACGTATCAGCACCTGTTCTATTACGTTTTACCGACATTTTGGACAATCGTATAGAGAGACTCACGGAATGCTTTAAGAAAGCTGCAAAAGAATACTCCTACACAGGCAAAAACTTTACCATATATCCGGTCAAGGTTAATCAGATGAGGCCGGTTGTAGAAGAGATAATAAGTCACGGAAAGAAATTCAATCTGGGCCTGGAGGTGGGTTCCAAGCCGGAGCTTCATGCCGTTATTGCACTTAACACAGAATATGATTCGATAGTCGTATGCAATGGCTATAAGGACGAGAGTTATATTGAGCTCGCCCTGCTGGCACAGAAGATGGGGAAAAGAATCTTTATTGTAGTTGAGAAACTTAACGAGTTGTCCCTTATTGCAAAAATAGCCGAAAGACATAATATCGCTCCCAACATAGGCATCCGCATCAAGCTGGCATCATCAGGAAGTGGAAAATGGGAAGACAGTGGAGGTGACGCCAGTAAATTCGGCCTCACATCGAGTGAGTTGCTTGAAGCATTGACTTTCCTAAAAGAGCATAATCTCGATCATTGTCTGAAACTGATTCATTTCCATATTGGAAGTCAGATAACTAATATCCGTCCCATAAAGACAGCTTTGAGAGAAGCCTCACAGTTTTACGTACAGCTACACAAGTTGGGATTTCACGTTGATTTTGTTGATGTCGGAGGCGGACTTGGAGTCGATTATGACGGAACTCGTTCTTCAAATAATGAAAGCAGCGTAAACTATTCCATGCAGGAATATGTTAATGATGTGATGTACCAGATAATTGATGCAGCCGACAAGAACAATATTCCACATCCGAACATCATAACGGAGAGCGGACGTTCACTTTCAGCACACCATTCCATGCTTGTTATTGAGGTCTTGGAAACCACTTCGCTTCCGCAGATGAACGAAGAATGGGAAGCTGATGACAAGTCTCACAAGCTGGTAAAGGAACTATATGATATATGGGATAATCTTTCACAGCGGAGCATGTTGGAAAACTGGCACGATGCCCAGCAAATCCGAGAAGAGGCTCTGGAACTATTCGCTCATGGACTTTTAGATCTTCATACCCGTGCCCAGATAGAGAAAATGTACTGGTCTATCACCCGGGAGATACATCAACTATCCAATAGCATAAAAAGGATACCGGATGAGTTGAAGAGACTTGGCAAGATACTTGATGACAAATATTTCTGCAATTTTTCGCTGTTTCAGTCCCTTCCGGACACATGGGCCATCGATCAGGTTTTTCCCATCATGCCAATTCAACGTTTGAACGAAAAACCCGATAAACACGCCATAATACAAGACATCACCTGTGATTCTGATGGCAAGATAGTATCTTACGTTTCCGAAGGTTCCATATCTTCGTCGCTCCCCGTTCATTCATTGAAAATCGGAGAGAAGTACTATTTGGGCATTTTTCTTATCGGAGCATATCAGGAGATTCTGGGCGATATGCACAATCTCTTTGGTGACACCAATGCGGTACATATCTCAGTTAACGATGAAGGTTACAACATAGACCAGATCATTGACGGTGAAACCATAGATGACGTGCTTGAGTATGTAGAATACGATACAAAGAAACTTGTAAAAAGGATTGAAGTTTGGGTAACACAATCTATCAACTCAAAAAAGATTACCGCAGCCGAAGGAAAAGAGTTCCTGGCTAACTATCGTTCCGGACTATACGGATATACTTATTTGGAATAATAATTCAGAAAAAACTTTTCAATATGGGCAGAGTACTTATAATTGGTTGCGGAGGTGTCGGCACTGTTGTACTGAACAAGGTCGCAAAAAACAGAGATGTTTTTACCGATGTGATGATAGCTAGCCGTACGCTTTCAAAATGCCAGGAGGCTGCTAAATCTACCGGTAGAAACGATATACTGTCGGCAAAAGTAGATGCTGACAATGTAGAAGAGCTTGTAGCCCTACTCAATGACTTCAAGCCTGAAATTGTCATTAACGTAGCTTTACCCTATCAGGATCTAACCATTATGGAAGCATGCCTGAAAGCCGGAGTAAACTACCTTGACACGGCCAACTATGAACCAAAAGACATAGCTCATTTCGAATACAGCTGGCAATGGGCATATAAAAAGAGATTCGAGGAGGCTGGTCTGACCGCCATATTAGGCTGTGGATTCGATCCTGGTGTATCCGGTGTCTTCACCGCATACGCAGCCAAGCATCACTTTGACGAGATCAATTATCTTGACATTGTAGACTGCAATGCCGGAAATCATCATAAGGCATTCGCTACAAACTTCAACCCTGAGATTAATATCCGTGAGATAACTCAGAAAGGACGATATTTCAAAGATGGAGAATGGATTGAGACAGGTGCTTTGGAAATACACAAGCCTCTCACTTATCCTAACATCGGTCCTAAAGAGTCATACCTCTTATATCACGAAGAGTTGGAATCACTAACCAAAAATTACCCTACTCTGAAACAAGCACGTTTCTGGATGACCTTCGGAGAAGAATATCTGACTCATTTGCGTGTTATTCAAAACATAGGTATGGCGCGTATCGATGAAATCGATTATAATGGAACAAAAATAGTACCTCTTCAGTTTCTTAAGGCTGTTCTTCCCAATCCTCAGGATCTGGGTGAGAACTACGAAGGTGAGACATCTATAGGCTGCCGCATAAAGGGCCTAAAAGACGGAAAAGAGCGCACCTATTATGTATATAACAATTGTAGCCATCACGAATCCTTCCTCGAGACTGGAATGCAGGCGGTAAGCTATACTACCGGCGTTCCGGCTATGATTGGAGCCATGCTATTTCTTAAAGGTACCTGGAAAAAACCGGGAGTATGGAATGTAGAGGAATTCAATCCGGATCCATTCATGCAACTTCTCAATGAGCAGGGTCTACCTTGGCATGAGATTATCGACGGTGATTTGGAATTATAGATATGGACAATTATCAGGTTGTCTGATAATCGTTAATATGTTATGAAAAATATCGGGATACCACCAAGGCATCCCGATACAAGAAAGAGCGAATAATTATTCGCTCTTTCTGTTAAGATGTTTTTATAAAACTCTTTTAATAAACAACGGAAAAACAGTTCTTTTCTATCAATTTGTTTTCATGTCTTAGAGTTACATTTTGTTTCTACAAAGTTATTGCGACCTTCTTAATATTCTTCACTTTGAATCCGTTTTTATGATTACAAAACAAGGTCTAACTCATTGATTATCAATGCTGAGATTTTTAAAAATATTACACTTTTGCAACTAGCTGATTATTAAGCAATTATGAACAAGGTTTTATTATTATGAGACCTCATTGATTATCAACATATTAACAAAGATATATGCCCAAATCGAAAAGAATAACAAAAAGTATATCACATAACATAGAAACAATTTTTGTCTTACGCAGAGATACTAAATCCATTAATTTTTAATCGTTCTTATTAGGTTCCCATCACCTGTCGTAAT
>CAZYFO010000039.1:0-16232 GCA_964646955.1 uncultured Bacteroidaceae bacterium
TGTTTCACTTCTTTGCAAAAAGCCGGTATTGATGTCCAGAGTTCATTTCCACGCATACGTATGTTTGGCACCATCGGTTTTATATGTGCTATGTGGGCGGTAAATTTCTTAGGGATTCAGGCCTCTTATCTTCAGTTTTTGTTGCGTGCCGGTTTGGGCGTTTTATTGGTCATATATAGTTTCTCTTTGCCCAATTGTGCTATTGAAGGAAATGAGCCTAAAAGGTCTGTGGCTGCGATTATGGGCATCAAGGCTTTTCATCTGTTTCGTAGACGAGAGATGGCGGTATTCTTCATATTCTCTATGTTGCTTGGAGTTTGTCTTCAAATCTCCAACGGCTATGCAAGCCCATATATTGACAGTTTTGCAGTGCTTGAAGAGTTTACAGATGCGTTTTTCGTTAAGAATTCAATTCTTTTGATATCACTTTCACAGATTTCTGAAGCTTTTTGCTTATTATTGCTACCGTTCTGTTTGAAGAGGTTCGGAATAAAGAGGGTGATAATAATCTCTTTGTTGGCTTGGTCTGCCAGATATGCTCTTTTAGGCTTTGGTAATCCCACAACAGGGGGGTGGATGTTTGTCCTCTCAATGCTATTTTATGGAGTGGCATTTGATTTCTTCCATATTGCCGGTTCGATGTATGTAGATAGGAATACCGACTGCCGTACCCGTTCATGCGGACAGGGACTTTATATGATGATGACCAACGGCTTCGGTGCTTCTATTGGTATGCTGACAGTTCAATATGTTGTCAATATTTATACTGATCCCGTAGCTTACGGAAGTCGTTTCTATACTGTTGGAGACTGGAAAACGGCATGGTTGTGGTTCGCGTTATTTGCATTGTTGTTGGCTTTGTTATTCGCTTTTACTTTTATGAGCAATGAAAAAGATAGAGTTGGAAATTAAAAAGATATTTAATAAGGTACATTCTGAGACCTCAATTGTGGTCTTGTTGAGTGAGAAGGGTGGGCAAAGGACTCTTCCAATAATGGTAGGCCTGTTGGAAGCCCAGTCTATTGCTATAACTTTGTATGAAATGAAGATGCCGCGTCCGGGTGTGTATGATCTGATGATTAATACAACTGAAATTCTGGGTGCTCATATCAAGGAGGTACGGATATACAAGATTGTTGGTGGCGTTTTTTATTCCTATCTTATTTTAGACAAGGAAGGGGAGGAAATATCTGTTGACTCTAGGACTTCCGATGCTTTGGCTTTAGCTATGCGTGTAGGTACACCGATATATGTTGATGAAGATTTGTTGGAAAAAAGCTGTTTTAAAGAGGATTCAGAAGGTGTCTTGTCCATGCCAATATCTGCTGTTGGCATGGAAATATTACATGAAGCATTATACGATGCGGTCGAAAATGAGGATTATGAGTTTGCGGCAATGCTGAGAGATGAGATAAAGAAAAGAAGTAATGAATTGAAGTAATGTGGTTATTCTATTCTCCGAATATTAGTGAAAATATGGAACTGCCTCAAGAAGAGGCCGGTCATTGTATTAGGGTGCTTCGTCTGAAAGAGGGTGACAAGATTCGTCTGACTGACGGCAAGGGCTGTTTCTATGATGCTGTAATAAGTGCTGTTAACGGGAAACGTTGTATGGTGAATGTTATTGGCTCTGAACAGCAAAGCCCGTTATGGAAAGGACATCTGCACATTGCCGTAGCTCCGACCAAACTATTGGATAGAAATGAATGGTTTCTGGAAAAGGCGATTGAGATAGGGGTTGATGAAGTATCGTTTTTATTTTCAGATCACTCGGAAAGGGATGTGTTGAAGATGGAGCGTATGGAGAGGGTTGCCATTTCTGCTATGAAACAGTCTCAAAAAGCTGCTTTGCCTATATTGAATCCGATGACCAAGTTTCGTGATTTTATAAACAGACCATTTTTAGGAGAGAAGTTTATTGCCCATTGCGAGGATGGGGAAAAGATACATCTGTTAGATTCAATGACAGCCGGTCAAGATGCCTTGGTGTTGATTGGCCCTGAAGGGGATTTTAGTCCCAATGAGATTGAGATGGCGTTTAAGGCAGGTTTCAAACCGATTTCTTTAGGTCCTTCGCGTCTTCGAACTGAGACTGCGGCATTGGTCGCGGTGCATATTATGAACCTTGTGAACCGTATTTGACATGCGTTATTTCATCTATCTCAGTTTCAAAGGTACTGAATATTGCGGATGGCAGATTCAGCCTAATTCACCTTCCGTTCAGGAGTGTGTTGAGAAATCTCTTAGCATGTTTCTTCGTTCTTCAGTAAGCGTAGTTGGAGCGGGTAGAACGGATACGGGTGTTCATGCCCGTATGATGGTTGCGCATTTTGACCTTCAGGAACAGCAAGACTGTGAGTGGATGAAGAAAAAAATGAATGGGATATTGCCTGCTGATATATCTGTTATTAAGATTGTGCCGGTAAGAGCCGATGCTCATGCACGTTTCGATGCGGTTTCAAGAACGTACCGCTATTATCTGGTTACGGAGAAAGATCCTTTTGAGATGGATTTTGCATGGCGGGTATATGAGAAACCTGATTTTGAATTGATGAACCGTGCAGCAAAAAGACTGCTCGATGTGACTGATTTTACCAGTTTCAGTAAATTGCATACGGAAGCCAAGACAAATAATTGTAGAGTGATTCAGGCGGAATGGTCTTCATTGAGCGAGAATCGTTGGTTTTTCACCATCAAGGCTGACCGTTTTTTGCGTAATATGGTGCGTGCTATAGTTGGGACATTAATGGAGGTAGGACGTCATAGTATAAGTTTAGACGAGTTTTCTCAGATTATTGAGCAGAAGAACCGTTGTGCTGCCGGAGATTCTGCACCGGCTCAGGGACTTTTTCTGGAAGAGATAGAATATCCGGAGTCATTGTTTAACGTTATTGACTAAGAAGATATGAAGAAGATATTTTTGATTATTACAGTCATGTTTTTGACATGTAACGGTTTTGCGAAAGATTTGCGTACTCTATTTGCGGATATGCCGGATTCAATCATTCCGTTGCTGACTAAGTCCAATAGAATGGATTGCGTGGATTACATGGAGAGTGGGATGAAAGCTGTAGTGACAAACAGACTTGGAGGAACTACTGAGATGCTAAGTTTAGACAAAGACTATCTCTCAATGAAGTTGACAGCTGTCTCTTCATTTGATATGAAACTGTTTTATCATCGCGACTCTACAGCTGTTATTTGTGTAATACGGACAATATGCAGTGAAATGTGTGATTCACGACTTTCTTTCTATGATGCTGATTGGAATCCTATTGATAAGTCTGAACTGATAGAAGAGCCGGTTTTTGAGGATTATATTATTAATGACAGATTCAAGGGTGATTCGATTGAAGTGCTTTCAGAATATGCTTCTCTTCGATTGAACAAGATTACCGTAGATAATGTCGATAATGGTTTGAGATTCTCATATTCAAGTATCGGATACCTAAGTGAAAATGCTTCGGAATATCTTCATTTTTTTAATCCGGAACCTTTACTGTTCAAATGGAACGGTAAAACGTTCATAAGAAGCAGGAAATAACAGAAAAGCCGATCATAAAAATGGTCGGCTTTTTGTTTGAGTATAGAAACTGAATTTTACTTCTTTCTGCTTTGACTGTAGCGGCTCATAAACTTATCAACACGACCTGCAGTATCAACAAGCTTAGATTTACCTGTGAAGAATGGGTGTGAAGTGCTTGAAATTTCAAGTTTGATTAACGGATAAGTCTGACCTTCAAATTCGATTGTCTCTTTTGTGGCACAAGTAGAACGTGACAAGAAACAATCACCGTTTGACATGTCCTTGAATACTATAGGACGATAGCTCTCTGGATGAATACCTTTTTTCATACTATATTTTGTTTAATTTCTCCATCATTATAACCGCCTGACAATAAAGGTTATTGGGAAGCGACCCTGCGATGGGGGTTCGGGATGCAAAGGTAGACTTAAAATCAATTATTGCAAAATATTTTTGCACCATTTTTAGTAGTACTATTAATTTTTATAGGAATTATTATCAGTCTGCCTGTAGTTTAAGAGAGTCTTAGAAGAATTATTTTGGAACAGATACTAAGAAAGGCTATCTTTGCATTTTGAAAAATATCGTGAAATGAGAAAAAACAGGTCAAAGCTATACTATGTGGGTTTTTCTATTAAAAATATTTCTAATAGGTTTTTTAATAGTGATACTTCTGGTGGAATAATATTGTTGATTTTTGCCACTGCAGCAATATTTTGTGCGAATAATCCGAATATTGCGCCATATTATAAATATTTTTTCTCAAGAGAGGCAGGGCTAAATATTGATGGCATTTTTAGACTGTCTATGACCATTGAGGAGTGGATTAATGATGGTTTAATGACCATCTTTTTCCTTGTAGTAGGTCTCGAAATCAAACGTGAGATGATGGTAGGTCAGTTGTCTTCGATGAAGAAGGCAACTTTACCTCTTATTGCTGCTGCTGGAGGTATGATTTTTCCTGCTCTTATATATGCCCTTTTCAATCAAGGTACGGATACGGTAAACGGATGGGGAATTCCTATGGCTACCGATATTGCCTTTGCTATTGGTGTATTGTCTATTCTTGGGAAAAGAGTACCTATCGGATTGAAGGTTTTTCTGACTGCACTTGCCATAGCTGATGATCTAGGCTCAATAATTGTTATTGCATTCTTTTATCCGAGTCATAGTCTGGATTTTACTTTTTTATTGATGGCAGCCGGAGTGACACTGTTCCTGTTTATTATGAACAGAATGAGGGTCAACAAGTCAATGGTTTATTTAGTTCCGGGTGTATTGTTGTGGTATCTGATATTGAAGTCCGGCATTCATGCTACCATTTCAGGTGTTATTCTAGCCATTATGGTTCCGGCGAGAAGCACTATTAATGAGTTTGACTTTTCCAACAAGCTTTCCGGGATGGCCGATTATTTTCGAATGGTTTCCAATCACGAATGTTCGGTGCTAACCAATCCAAAACAACAGTTGACAATTCATGCTATAAATGTGATGACTCTCAAAGTCAATCCAATGTTGCATCGATTTGAATCGTTTTTAAGTCCCGTTACAAACTTTTTTATAATGCCTCTGTTTGCTTTTGCCAACGCAGGTGTGGTGTTTGATACATCATTGTTCTCACTTCAGATACCGCCAATTGTTCCGGGAATATTTTTTGGACTGTTAATTGGCAAACCGATAGGTATTTTCCTATCAAGCTGGCTGGCTGTGAAATTAAATATAGCTGTACTGCCGAATAGAGCCACATGGAAACAATTATTATCGATAGGAGTGATTGCAGGTATAGGTTTTACCATGGCTATATTCGTTGATGGGTTAGCTTTCCTTCCATCAGGAATGCCACCTGAGCAGATTGAACAATATATTAATTTGGGTAAGGCAGTCATTTTGGTAACGTCTATATGTGCTGCAGTTTTCGGATTGATTTTCATGTCTATTTCTACTAAGAAGAAGTCTGGAATTTATTCGTAATAGTCTTTATCTTTTTTGAAACTGTTCCTAAAAAGAAATAACTTTTTGATGTTATTTATTGATGATAGGTCAAAAAAAACTACCTTTGCAGGCGTAAAACGGTATAGGTAATACGTAATAATAAAAATATCTTTACACAATGGTAAGCTACAAAGAATTGGGACTTGTGAACACCCGTGATATGTTCGCAGCTGCCGTTAAGGGCGGATATGCCATTCCGGCATTCAATTTCAATACAATGGAACAGTTGCAAGCTATAGTAATGGCTGCAGTTGAGACCAAGTCTCCTGTTATCATGCAGGTATCTAAAGGTGCTCGTAACTATGCAAATGCTACTCTCCTGCGTTATATGGCTCAAGGTGCTGTAGAATATGCTAAAGAATTAGGTTGCGCTCATCCTGAGATAGTCCTTCATTTGGACCACGGAGACAGCTTTGAGATTTGCAAGGACTGCATCGATATGGGATTCTCTTCAGTTATGATTGACGGTTCTTCTCTTCCTTATGAGGAGAATATCGCTCTGACCAAGAAGGTTGTAGAATATGCTCACAAACATGATGTTACTGTTGAAGCAGAACTCGGTGTTTTGGCTGGTGTTGAAGATGAAGTTGCTTCTGAGGTATCTCATTATACAAAACCTGAAGAGGTAATTGATTTCTCATCACGTAGCGGTTGCGACAGTCTTGCTATCTCAATTGGTACATCACACGGCGCATATAAGTTCAAACCCGAACAGTGCACACGTGACCCGAAGACCGGTAAATTGGTTCCTCCTCCATTGGCATTCGACGTGCTTCATGAGGTTGAAAGCAAACTTCCTGGTTTCCCAATAGTACTCCACGGATCTTCATCTGTCCCTCAGGAGGAGGTTGATACAATCAATGCTTTTGGTGGTAAACTTCCTGATGCAGTAGGTATTCCTGAAGAACAATTACGTGAGGCTTCGAAGAGCGCTGTATGCAAAATCAACATTGATTCAGACTCACGTCTTGCAATGACAGCAGCTATCCGTAAATATTTGGCAGAGAATCCAGGTCACTTCGATCCACGTCAGTATCTTAAACCTGCTCGTGATAACATGAAGAAGATGTATATTTACAAGATTGTTAATGTACTTGGCTCTGACAACAAACTACTTCAGAAGTAATTAAGAAATATTCTTACTCTTATAAGAAGGGACTTGCCAAAAGCAATGTCCCTTTTTTATTTTGTTATTAATTTAGTGAAAATAATTGATAAAATATAAAGATATTTTTATAAGTTTGCAGGCTTACAATCTTGCAAAGGGATTAGGTTATGAGAAAATTGGTGATGTTTTTGACGCTTGCATTGTTATTCTCATGTACGTCACAAGAATATACTACTACGGACGATGGAGTTATTGTTAATGTCCAAAATGTTGAGTCGGGTGGACCGGCCAAGATTCGTCTTAAGGTTATTTCAGATAGAATTATCAGAGTTACAGCAACTCCGGAGAAATCATTTCGTGATAGAAATAGTATAATTATCTCCGAGAATAATGAAAATAAACATTTTGTAGTCCGAAATGTTGGCGATGCTGTATCCCTACAGACATCGGGGCTTCATGTTTTAGTTGACAAGCTAAATGGCAAGGTGTCTTTTGCTGATGCTGGAGATAATGTTATTACTGCTGAGACAAAACCTGTTGTTTTTGAAAACAATACTATTGGCGATACAAAAGGTTATTCTACCATTAACGAATTTAATACAACCGAAGATGAGGGTCTATTCGGTTTGGGACAGCATCAGTCTGACCAATGGAATTATAAGGGCCAAAACGAGGAACTTTTTCAATATAACACCAAGATTAGCATTCCTTTTGTAATTTCTTCCAAGAATTATGGTATTCTGTGGGATTCTTATTCATTGGCACGCTTCGGTAATCCCAAGCCTTATGATCAGATTAACAGGGTTTTTAAGCTGTTTGACAAAGATGGTAACCAAGGTAGTCTGACCGGTACTTATTTCTATCCGATGAGACAGAATAATTTGGTTAGAGAAGAGGACTCAATATATTTCGTTGACAACGAAACTATCGGAAATTTGCCGAGATTGGGAAATTTTGTCCTTTATGAAGGCTCTTTGGAAGCTCCGAAATCCGGAGAGTACAATTTCATTCTTAATTATGCTGGCTATATCAAACTGTTTCTAGGGGATAAGGAGATAGTAAAGGAGCGTTGGCGTACCGCTTGGAATCCGAATTCTTATAAGTTCTCAATTGATATGAAGGAGGGACAGAAATATGCTATTCGTATTGAATGGAGACCTGATGGAGCTACTTCATATTGCGGCCTTAGAGCTTATTCTCCTGTCGATAACGAGCAGCAGGAGAAGTTGACTATGTGGAATGAGATGGTGCCCCAATCAGACTATTATTTCATTGCAGGTGACAACATAGATGGAGTCATTTATGGCCTGAGAAGTCTTGTGGGGAAGGCTAATATGATGCCGAAATGGGCAATGGGCTTTTGGCAGAGTCGTGAGCACTACAGAACTCAGGATGAGGTGCTTTCGACATTATCAATATTTCGAAATAAGGGCATTGGCATTGACAACATTGTTCAGGACTGGAATTATTGGGAACAGGATAGTTGGGGATCTCATGATTTTGATTTGAAACGTTATCCTGATCCAAAACTCATGATTGATAGTGTTCACAATATGGGTGGGCATTTTATGATTTCTGTTTGGCCGAAATTCTATGCTACAACAGATCATTACAAGGAGTTTGCCGAAAAAGGGTGGATGTATACACGTGCTGTTGAAGACAGTATTCGAGATTGGGTTGGACCAGGCTACATAGGCTCTTTTTATGATGCATATTCTAGTGAAGCGAGGAAGCTTTTTTGGAATCAATTAAAGGAGCATCTTTATGGATTTGGGATAGATGCCTGGTGGATGGATGCAAGTGAACCGAATATCAGGGATTGTGTATCTTTGGATTATTGGAAAGCGTTGTGCGGTCCGACTGCATTGGGCTCATCTACTGAATATCTTAATGCTTATTCTCTTGTTAATGCCCAAGCAATATATGAAGGCTCACGTATTGAGAATCCAAATAAGCGAGTGTTTCAGCTCACTAGATCGGGATTTGCAGGATTGCAGCGCTATTCTGCCGCTTCATGGAGCGGAGACATCGGTTCTCGATGGGAGGATATGCGTTCGCAGATTGTTGCCGGCATGAACTATTCACTTTGCGGCAATCCCTATTGGACTATGGATATTGGAGGTTTCTGTGTAGAAAACAGGTATGTAATGGCTCAGCATCTATACGATAGAACAGGCATAGAGAATAGCGATTTGACCGAATGGCGTGAGCTACAGACCAGATGGTATCAGTTTGGAGCTTTTGTTCCTATATTTAGAGCTCATGGTCAGTTCCCATATAGAGAAGTATGGAATATAGCTCCCGAAGATCATCCGGCTTATAAATCTATCACTTATTATAATGATCTAAGATACAGACTGATGCCTTATATTTATTCCATTGCCGGAAGGGTTTATTATGGGGATTATACTATTATGCGCGGTCTGGTTATGGACTATTCTGAGGATGATGAGGCAATGAATGTTTCTGATCAATATATGTTCGGTCCTTCACTTATGGTTTGTCCTGTGTATGAGTATGAAGCCCGTTCACGCTCCGTATATCTTCCAAAAGGTTCTTTATGGTATGATTTTTATGATAGTTCCAAGGTTTATGAAGGTGGAGTGACAATACAAGCAGATGCTCCGTATGAGAGAATTCCGTTGTTTGTTCCTGCCGGAGCTATCATTCCGGAGGGTCCAAAGATTCATTATGTTGATGAGGTCCCTGCAGATACTATAAGCTTTCATGTTTATTCAGGCCATAACGGACATTTCAACTTGTATGAGGATGATGGCGTTACATTTGGATATGAAGAGGGTAAATCCTCCATTATTACCCTGTTTTATAATGACGAGACAAAGAATATTGTTATTCTTGACAGAAGAGGCGAATACGATGGTATGATCAAGGAGAGAGTTTTTAATATTTGTCTTCATGAAGATAGTGGTATGATTAATGAAAAGACAGTATTGTATAAGGGTATTAGAACGACAGTTAATTTTAAATATTGAGCCAATATGAAAAGATATTTGTTAGGATATGACGTAGGTAGTTCTTCAGTGAAGGCCAGCCTAGTTTCTATTGAGACAGGAAAGAGTGTAGGATCAGCATTTTATCCTGATTCAGAGGCTCCAATCAAGGCAATTAATCCGGGATGGGCAGAACAGAGCCCTGAAGATTGGTGGTCTTATCTTAAAAAAGTTACTGCAAAGGTATTGTCGATGGCTAATGTTCGTGGTACCGACATTGAGGCTATCGGCATTTCATATCAGA
The DNA here is from genome assembly GCA_964646955.1 of uncultured Bacteroidaceae bacterium. Taxonomy (GTDB): domain Bacteria; phylum Bacteroidota; class Bacteroidia; order Bacteroidales; family Bacteroidaceae; genus Colenecus. The sequence goes on from CAZYFO010000039.1 coordinate 9,882, forward strand.
TGCATGGACTTGTGATAGTTGATAAAAGTGGTAAAGTCTTACGCCCATCGATAATCTGGTGTGATTCACGAGCTGTGCCGTATGGAGAAAAGGCTTTTCGTGAGATAGGTAAAGGTCAGTGTCTGACAAATCTGCTAAACTCTCCGGGAAACTTTACCGCATCGAAATTGGCATGGGTAAAAGAGCATGAGCCTGAATTATATGAAAAGATAGATAAACTGATGCTTCCGGGTGACTATATTGCAATGAAGCTGACAGGTACGACTTGTACTACGGTTTCTGGTCTATCTGAAGGTATGATGTGGAATTATAAAGAGAACGATGTAGCAGATTTCCTTCTCAACTATTATGGCTTTTCCAAGTCTTTGATTCCGGAGATTAGACCTACTTTCTCTGAACAGGGACGTGTTTCTGTTGCTGCAGCTAAGGAGCTGGGACTATCTGCCGGTATTCCTGTGACATACAGAGCCGGTGACCAACCGAACAATGCTCTTTCCCTGAATGTATTTAATCCGGGAGAGATTGCCGCTACAGCAGGTACATCGGGAGTGGTATATGGAGTTAACGGTGTTGTAAATTTTGATCCGCAGTCAAGAGTCAATACGTTTGCTCATGTTAACCATACAAACAAGGAAACACGTTTGGGCGTTTTACTATGTATTAACGGTACTGGCATAATGAATGCCTGGACTCGGAGAAATATTATGCTTGAGGGATTATCATATTCCGATATGAATACTATTGCTGAGGGTATACTAATAGGTTCTGACGGTGTCTGTGTATTGCCTTTCGGTAATGGTGCCGAACGTGTTCTTCAAAATAGGAATATTGGTTGCAGTATTCACGGATTCAATTTTAATATTCATAATCGAAATCATATTGCACGTGCTGTACAGGAGGGTATTGTATTCTCATTCAAATACGGTATGGAGATTATGATAGAGATGGGTATGCAGATATCCAGGATACATGCGGGTAATGCCAATATGTTCCTGAATCCTGTTTTCCGTGATACTTTGGCCGGTGTGACTGGAGCCTCTATTGAGTTGTACGATACTGACGGTTCTGTTGGCGCTGCAAAAGGTGCCGGTATGGGAGCGGGTGTGTATCGTAATCATGATGAGGCATTTGCATCTTTGGAGAAGTTGAAAGTGATTGAACCGGATACGAAAACTATGCCAAAATATGAAGAGGCATATATTCACTGGAAAAAAATCCTTGAGATGTACATTCAAGCATAATGGTTATACATTATTAATTTTTTTAGACATAGCTTTTTCTGAAAAAGGTGTAACTTTGCGTTGCTATGTGGGCTGAGTGTATCAACCGACATGTTAATAAGTGAATTAAAAAATATTGTTTCATAATTAAAAATCAATTTTATGGCTAAAGAGTATTTTTCCGGAATAGGGAAGATTAAGTTCGAAGGCAAGGATAGCAAGAATCCTATGGCTTTCCACTATTATGATGAGAATAAGCAAATCATGGGTAAACCTATGAAAGAGTGGCTTCGTTTTGCTATGGCATGGTGGCATACTCTGTGTGCAGAGGGTGGCGATCAGTTCGGTGGCGGTACTAAGACTTTCTCTTGGAACAAGGGTGGCAGCGCTATTGAAATCGCAAAACAAAAGGTTGATGCAGGTTTTGAAATCATGCAGAAGCTTGGTATCCCTTATTATTGTTTCCATGACATTGACTTGGTTTCTGAAGGTAACAGTGTAGAAGAGTACGAGGCAAACTTGAAAGCAGTAGTAGCTTATTTGAAAGAGAAGATGGCTGCAACCGGTATCAAATTGTTGTGGTCTACAGCTAATGTCTTCGGTAATGCACGTTATATGAACGGTGCTTCTACAAATCCTGATTTTGATGTTGTTGCTCGTGCTATCGTTCAGATAAAGAACGCTATTGATGCAGGTATCGAACTGGGTGCCGAGAACTATGTATTCTGGGGCGGTCGTGAAGGTTATATGAGCCTTCTTAATACAGATATGAAACGTGAGAAAGAGCACATGGCAAGAATGCTGACAATGGCTCGTGACTACGCTCGTTCAAAGGGTTTCAAGGGAACATTCCTGATTGAACCAAAACCAATGGAGCCTTCAAAGCATCAGTATGATGTTGATACGGAGACTGTAATTGGCTTCTTGAAAGCTCACGGTTTGGAAAAGGACTTCAAGATTAACATTGAGGTTAACCACGCTACACTTGCAGGTCATACTTTTGAGCACGAATTAGCTTGCGCTGTTGATGCAGGTATGTTGGGTTCAATCGACGCTAACCGCGGTGACCAGCAGAACGGCTGGGATACAGACCAGTTCCCAATTGATCAGTTTGAGTTGGTACAGGCTTGGATGCAGATTATCCGTAACGGTGGTCTGGGTAACGGTGGTACAAACTTCGATGCTAAGACACGTCGTAATTCATCAGACTTAGACGATATCTTTATTGCTCACATCTGTGGTATGGATGCTATGGCACGTGCCCTTGAGAATGCAGCTAAGTTGCTCGAAGAGTCTCCTTACAAGAAGATGCTTGCTGAGCGTTATGCTTCTTTCGATTCAGGTATGGGTAAGAAGTTCGAAGAGGGCAAAATGACCTTCGAAGAGGCTTACGAATACGGCAAGAAGGTTAACGAGCCAAAACAGACCAGCGGTAAGCAGGAACTGTATGAGGCTATCGTTGCTATGTACGCATAAGTATCATTTGCAGATAAAAGGAAAGTCCGGTCATTTAGATCGGACTTTCTTGTTTATATTTGATTACTGAATGTCTTTTTCAATCTTGAATCATTGATTTACTTTCTTCTTCCTAAATGACTTAATGATTATGTATGTCAGAATGACTGCAACTATTGCAAAGATGGTATAGCCAATCTCATGACTGTACTTGGTAACAGTTTCATTCAGCTGCTCCTCAGGAATGATTGTTTCCAGGTAGTACCCTAATCCTGCTAATACAGAATTCCATATTGCAGCTCCCAAGGCAGTAAAAATGATGAACTTGCCAAAATGCATGCGGGCAAGTCCGGCAGGAATGGAAATGAGCTGTCTAATAGCCGGAATGAGACGGCCGATGAAAGTGGATATGACACCATGTTTATTGAAGAATGATTCAGCCTTTTGAATTGATGGTATGTCTAAAAGACAGAGGTGTCCCAATTTGCTATCGGCAAATTTATATACTAACGGCTTACCAATCCATAATGCAAGAGAATAGTTGATAATTGCTCCAATACAGGCGCCTATCGTAGCAAATAAAATTATTAAAGTTAAATTCAATTCACCCGTTGAAGCTGCATGATATGCTGCAGGTGGAACTACTATTTCAGAGGGGAACGGGATAAATGAACTCTCAATGGTCATTAACAAGGTAATTGTCCAATAATTAAGATGCTCAAGGCACCATTGCAGTACTGATATGCTCTCCATTATTTATTTTGTGAATTTTGATTGTCTAACTCTGTCTTTATTGTTTTAAGTTCCTCATTATCCGGCTCTAGGGCAAGCCCTAAATATAGATATTGTTCGGCTTCTTTATTCCTATATAGTTTAATGAGCAATTTGGTTATCACGATGTACATCTCCAAAAATACCTCTTCTGAATTGGTATCATTTAGATTGTGTAATGATTTTAAAAAGTAGGGCAGAGCGTCTTCGTATTCTTCAAGTTCATATCTGCACTGTCCACAATAATATAGAAGCGATGGTGATTCAGGGTCTTCCTCAAGTATTATGTCAAAAAGTTTTTTTGCTTCTGTCCAGTCTTCCATCTGCAATACACACTCGGCCTTCATCATCTTGGCAGATTTGTTTGTGTCATCGATTGCTTCAATGAACTCATAACACTCTTTTGCCTTGGGAAAATCTTCTTTTTCGAAATATATGCGGCCAAGTTGCTCCCAGTAATAGGTGTCGTATGGAAAATCGTCCAGCAACTTATTATAGCTTTCAATCGCCATCTCGGTATTGTTAGTATCAAAGTATAGATCGGCTTGTAACTCGACGAAATTTCTTGAATCTGGAGACTTGAGATGGGCTTTATCCAACCATTGCTGAGCATGATTGTAGTGGTGGCTATCCATATATTGAACTATGATGTCATTAATCATTCCCGGATCTTCATCGCTACGTTCAACTGCTTGAGTAAAGAATATTTCTGCAAAATCAACATTGTCATCAGATAATTCAATCTCACCTTTTAAATATAACAATTCCTGATTGTTGGTGTCATCGATAGATTCGGCGACGATTCTTGCAGCTTTTTTGTTCCCTTTGGATAGTAAAGAGTTTGCCTTTGCAATGAGAATATCAGGATCACTGGGGTGAAGAGACAATCCGTACCTTAAAGCTGTTTCTGACTTATCAGATTCATTTGATATAGAGTAATATTCTACAATATTGGCTATATCCATACCGTCAAAATAGGTTGAATCGCCGCTATTGAGCATATTTTCAAATTGTCTCAGCAGGTCCTTGAATTCCTGTGTGTCAAAATATGATTCGGAATCGTCCTCCATCTTCAATAATTTACGACTTGTCTTTTATTTTGTTCCAAGTATCTTTTAAGGAAACGGTTCTATTGAAAATCAGATGATCGGCAGTGGAATCTTTATCGGTACAAAAATAGCCGATACGTTGGAACTGGAAGTGATCCAATGGTTTGGTGCCGGCCACAAATTTTTCTATGTAACAGCAAGGATGAATCTCCAAAGAAGATTCGTTGATCATTTGTTTCATCGCATCGACAGAAGAGAGTCCCTCTTCTTCGCGGAGCCTGGCTAATTCGTCACGTGGATTTTCAATCTTCCAAAGACGATCATAGAGACGAACCTCTGCTTTAAGAGCATCGGCAACGCTGACCCAATGTATTGTACCTTTTACCTTTCTACCTGAATCTGACTCTCCTGTTTTTGTATTTGGAATGATTTCGCAGTATACCTCTTCGATTTCTCCGTTTGAGCCTTTTTTGCAACCTGTGCAAAGTACAATGTATGAACTTTTCAAACGAACCTCCCTGCCGGGAGTCAGACGAAAATATTTACTTGGAGCATCTTCCATGAAGTCATCCCTTTCAATCCACAATTCGCGACTGAATGTAATCATATGACTTCCTGCTTCAGGGTCTTCCGGGTTATTTATGGCATCAAGTTCTTCACTCTTTCCTTCAGGATAGTTTGTGACAACTAGCTTTATTGGATCGATAACTGCAGAAACTCTGGTTGCACGTTTGTTGAGATCTTCACGAATGGCAGATTCCATGAGTGCCATATCATTGAGTGCATCGAATTTTGTATATCCGATTCTATCGACAAACATTTTTATTGATTCTGGGGTATAACCGCGACGACGGTATCCACAGATAGTCGGCATTCGAGGATCATCCCAACCTAATACTAATTTCTCTTGAACCAAAGCCAAGAGGTTGCGTTTGCTGAGAAGTGTATAGTTGAGATTAAGTTTGTTGAATTCAGTCTGGTGAGGACGATGGTCATTCAGATCTTCGCCCTTCTTTAGCCAGTCGATAAAGAGGTCATACAGAGGACGGTGAGGAACAAACTCCAATGTACAGAGGGAGTGTGTCACTCCTTCAAAGAAATCACTCTGGCCGTGAGCAAAATCGTACATAGGATAGGCCTTCCATTTATCACCGGTTCTGTGGTGTGGAGTTTTTACTATTCTGTAGATAATTGGATCACGGAAATGCATGTTAGGACTACTCATGTCTATTTTGGCACGTAGTACCATGGAGCCTTCTTTGAGTTCTCCGGAATTCATCTTGTTGAAGAGTCTAAGATTCTCCTCAATAGGCCTGTCCCTGAAAGGACTATTTTTACCTGGTTGAGTAGGGGTGCCTTTTTGTGCGCCAATCTCCTCCTGTGACTGTTCGTCAATGTATGCTTTGCCTTCTTTTATCAGCTCTATGGCAAAATCCCAGAGTTGCTGAAAATAGTCAGACGCATAATACTCATTATTCCAATGGAAGCCTAACCATTCAATATCTTCCTTGATGGCATCTACATATTCTTCATTCTCTTTTGTAGGGTTAGTATCGTCGAAACGAAGATTGCAGACTCCGTTATGGGCGGCTGCTATTCCAAAGTCCAAGCAAATTGCTTTTGCATGTCCGATATGGAGATATCCGTTGGGTTCAGGTGGAAAACGAGTCTGGACTCTGCCATCGTTTTTTCCTTCTCTAAGATCCTTTTCGACGAGTTCTTCAATAAAATTGAGACTCTTTTTTTCGCTATTTTCTGCAGATGTAATTTCTGTCATAATACCATCGTATGTAATTAAATGCAAAGATAGTGCAAATGAGAACAAAAGCCAAGTTTACTTGGATTATGTCGAATGT
>CAZYFO010000040.1:0-15589 GCA_964646955.1 uncultured Bacteroidaceae bacterium
ATAACACCTATTTAATATATGTTCTAATCTTGCTTACTCCAGCCAATTAGTAGTGGTGAAATGTGTTTGGTTATTCGAATGGATACTTCAGTCCAATGTCATTTCTCATGGAGTCCATGAGTGATATAATCTTTGATGTTTGATTTAATGGCATGATGGGGTTTTCGGTCAGGTGTTGCTCTAAACAGTCTATTACTGACTGGGTTTCAAAATTGTAACCAAAACCCGGGGAGTCATCTGTAAATGATTCTTCATGATCTTCGGTCTTGAGTATAGCCTGTTTGGTCATGTGAAAATCTTTGATTATGATTCTGCCTTTGGTGCCTATTATGATGCCATCGTTTTCATAGCGTTCGGCGGTACATGCTGAGTATTGTCCTAATATGCCGTTTTTATATCGCAGTTGAATGAGGTTTGTTTTATCAACTCCGCTGTAGTACATATCTGCCATAATCTGATAGCTTGCAACATCCGATGCGGCAAATAACTGTCCAAAGTGGAGCGGATAAATACCTATGTCCAATAATGTTCCTGCTGCCAGTTCGGGATTTATGTAACGTTTTTCGGGAGTGAGGTCTAAGCTGAAGCCTAAATCGGCTTGAATCATTTTTATTTCTCCTATTGCACCCGTTGATATCCATTCTTTAGCTTTTAGTATGGTGGGCAGGAATGCGGTCCATAGTGCCTCCATAAAGAATAGCCCGCGTTTTTTAGCTTCTTCTCTTGCAGTGTTGAACTGCGAGAGATTTACGGTTGCCGGTTTCTCACAAAGTACATGTTTATTATGTTGCAGGCATAGCAGTATGTGCTCCAGATGAAAATTGTGAGTGGTGGCAATGTATATGATATCGATATCTTTGTCATTTACTAACTCTTGATAGCTACCATACGATTTCTCAATATGATGTTTCTGAGCAAATGATTCAGCTCTCTGTTTGGAACGTGCAGCCACAGCAGCTATGCTTGACCCTTTTACCAACTCGAAGTCTGATGCAAATTTCTCTGCAATTCCACCTGCTCCCAGAATGCCCCATTTAATCATATGGTTCTTGATATAGTTTCTTTCATGCAAAAGTGAGAAAATAATCCACTAAACCAAACAATTAGTGACTTCTTTTATCTGTTAGCATTACAATATATCTATTATAATACTATATTTGGCACATCAATTACTTGAACCTAATTACTACAAATATGAGAAAATTATTGAAAGCGTTAGCCGCAGCGTCTATGCTTGTCATATGCGTTACCTTAACGGCTCAAACAAGGCATACTTTTGCCAATCCTCTTGATGTGCTTGTTGGAAATGAGCGTGCCGTTCGTGGAGGTGAACCGGTAGTGCTTATTTTTCAGGATGACTACTATCTCTTTGTTTCGCATAGAAAGGGATATTGGTATTCGCCCGATTTCCAGAATTGGACTTATGTTGATGCTTCAAATTATCCGGGTGGGGTGGTATCGGTTGTAGAAATGGATGGGCAGTTAATAGGCTGTTCCATGAACAATAAGAATGTTTATCGGTGTCTTGATGCAAAAAAAGGTACATGGGAAAAGTGTGGTGAACTGTCAAGTGATCGATATGGCGATGCAAATATGTTCGTTGATGATGACGGCCGGCTGTATATGTATTTCGGTTGGTCTCAGATAATGCCATTCCAGGTGGTTGAGCTGGATAAAAAGACCTTCAAAGAGATTGGTGAACCCAAACCTTTATTCTGGAGTGATATTCGCAATCATGGATTTGAGGTTCGTAAACCTGAGGATGTGATTTATTCAATATTCAACGGCCGTCGCGAATATGGTCCTGAGGAGTTGCCTTGGATAGAAGGGCCATATATGATAAAACACAATGGGAAATACTATCTGCAATATGCTGCCATCGGTCTGGAGTTTATTTCTTACTCGCATGGAATATACGTGTCTGATAGCCCCATGGGACCTTTTACTTATAGCGAGCACAATCCGTTGACATTTAAAACTAGCGGATTTCAGGTAGGTGCAGGTCATGGCAGCACCTTCCATGATAAGAAAGGTAATCTATGGACCATTTGTATGATACCTGCTCAATATGGTGAGGGCGGTCGTGGTTCAGAGCTTGCAATCTATCCGACGGCTGTTGACAAGCAGGGCGTGATGTACTCAAATACTGCACTTGGAGACTATCCGCAATATTATCCGGCAGAACGTAAGGTTGGCGGGACTGATAATTATGTAGATTGGAAATTGCTGTCCATAAAGAAGAAAGCAATTGTTTCATCGACATTCGAAAAATATCTGCCGGCAAATGCTCTTGATGAGGATTTCACCACTTGCTGGGCTGCTGCAACGGGTGACAAGGGCGAGTTTTTCACTGTGGATTTAGGTGCTCAGGCTACAATCAATGCTATTCAGCTGAACTGGGATCATATAGGTGCTGCACGTGTTGCACGTACTGCAGGCGCAGGTGGCATGGGTGGCGCCACACCAGCTGCTCAACAGGCGGAACAACTATATCAATGCTATGAGGTGTTTGTATCGGACGACAATGCAAATTGGGCCAAGATAATAAGCAAACCGGAGAATAAACAGGAACTGAAACATGATTATAATGAGCTTCAGACTCCGGTTAAGGCACAGTTCGTGAAAGTTGTTAATGTAGCCACTTATGATGGGGCCAAGTTCTGTATCAAGGATCTCAGGATATTTGGTACTACACCGCAAATGAAGGTTCAAAAGGTCAAGAAGTTTATGGCCCTGCGTAATCCTGAAGATCGTCGTGAGGCGAATGTGGTTTGGGAACCTGTACCTGGTGCCGATGGTTACATAGTAAGATACGGTATTGAGCCTAAAAAGCTTTATAATAGCTATATAGTTTATGATAAGACCATGCTCTATATGCATAGTATGAATACTGGGCCTGAATATTATTTTGATGTAGAAGCTTTCGATAGTGGACTTGATTTCTATCGTGAGGACCCGCTTTCTACTATTGGTCTTGGTGCTGAGATTCAGTTGGCAAAGGGTGGTGGCAGTTTTGCATACCGTCAATCCAGTGATACTAAGATACTGATGCTGAAAGATGGTCAAGACGAATATGTATTTGAAGGCATCGAGCCCGGAAGTTGGGTGCTTAACCATTCATATGGTCCGGTATTATGGTCGGGCCAATTGACTGAGAAAGAGCTGATATCTACAGCGTCCAATCCGAATCCGACTGTAACTGCAAAACTGACCTTGCTTGGAGCCGGCACAAAGAGTACCGGAACAATGGAGATGAAGATCATTCCGGGTCCTACCAGTGGAAAGCTGGTAGTGGTAATAAAAAAGTAAGTAGTGGAATATAGATAATCGCTATTGGTTTGTTACATAAAAATTCGCCCCAAGTTCCAAAATGTCTTGTGTTGGAACTTGGGGCGTTAGTATTGAATAAGTTTACCTCTTGTAACCTACCGGATTGTTGAGGATGGGTATCTGGTTTTCAGTGAGTTTCAACAACTTCTGAATGCCCTGTGCATCCATCATGGCACGTGGAACAGTAACTAGTCCCATGCCGGCGCAAAAGAGGTTGATATTCTGTGATACTATACCTGCATCGGCGGCAACCATCTGGCGTGAATTGGCATCTTTGTTGCCGAACTTATCCAGGTCTCCAACCATTAACAATGTGATTGGTGCTGTCTTGACAAATTCTTGACCTCCGGCAACCAATGCTCTGCTGTCTCCCGATACAATTACACGCAGTGAGTGCGATGCATTATCGTACAGCGCCGTATACTCTTTTGTGAATACATAGATTAATATCTCCTGTCTGTTCATGGCGGTAGGAGAGGTGAGTTTCTTGCTGTCAGGGCGATTGATGCCGCCGGCTGCCCAGAGCAGGTTTGAGATGGTTTGGTTTGACAACTCTTGGCTGCTGAATTCTCTTGATGAGGATCTATTGGACAGTGATTCCATGATGGTTAATCCGCCTTTGGTTTCATGAGCAGGCAGACTGATTACTTGTGCATGACATGAGATCATGATGGTAGCTAATGCTACAACGGTAATTGATTTTCGTAACATAATATTATAGTTTTAATTGGTTATGTCCATTCTATACGTACCCGTGCCAGTTCGCGCATATCTTCAAGAGAGATGATGGAGTGCAGTGAGACTCCGTCAGTCTTTGAGCTGCGCGCTTCGATTGTCTCGCCGTAACGGCTCTCTTTGAGGAAGCTAATCTCGATATGGGTTGGGGTATGGGTCATGCGGAAATCGTTGTCGATGGACTCTGTTGCCCACAAAGGGTACAGGCAGTTGTTGGCATGGCCGTTATAGTCTATGTCGTCATATCTTACTTTAAAGCGGACGCTGTGCTGTGCCTCTTTGAGTGGAGGCAGCTTGGGAAATTTGCTGTCCAAGGCGCGTTCCCGCAAAAGAGGGTACGATGTCAGGTGTGACTCCAAATCCAGAAGTTTGTGTGTCTCGCGGTTGACAAGTACCCATTGGCTGGTGGCGGCTATCAACTCACGGCCGCTGTCATCGCGGATGGAGAAGTCTCTTATTGCCCTTAGCATTTGGCGGTCCGATGGCCAGGTGTAGGCTGTTATGGATGAATTGATGAGAGGCAGGCTGCTGATTCTGATGTCGTAGTTCATAAGGAACCATGCTAATTGGTTTTCGTAGCAGTATTCCGCTCCGCATCCTATGGCAGAGGCTCCGGTCTCAGCTACGTCTTGCAGTATATTCATGAGCGTTCTGATACTCATGCGTCTGTCGGGGCCGCATTCGTACCCTTTGGGATGGTATGTATCGAAGACTTTATCTGTGGTCATTATTTTGATATTTTGTCAAAGATAATGCAAATGAGAACAGAAAATGAAAACCCGATGAAAAGATATTCACCGGGTTTTCCGTCGTATGATTGTTTTCGGGGTATATTATACTATACCTTGTTGCATCATAGCATCGGCAACTTTCATGAAGCCTGCAATGTTAGCTCCTTTCTCATAGTTAATGTAACCGTCTTTCTCTGTTCCGTACTGAACACATGATGCATGGATATTCTTCATGATATCGTGCAGCTTTTGGTCAACTTCCTCTTTGCTCCATGAATATTTCATTGAGTTCTGAGACATCTCAAGACCTGAAACAGATACACCACCTGCATTAGAAGCTTTACCCGGTGAATAGAGAATCTTATTTGACTGGTATACACGGATTGCTTCAGGACGTGAAGGCATGTTGGCACCTTCACCTACGGCGAAGACACCGTTCTTAACAAGTGCTTTTGCCTCATCTTCGTCTACCTCATTCTGAGTAGCTGAAGGGAGAGCTATATCACCTTTCTCATACCAAGGACGTGCGCCAGCTACAAATTTCAAACCGAATTTGTCGGCGAATTCCGAGATACGGCCGCGACGTACGTTCTTCAAGTCCATAACCCAATCGAGCTGCTCGCGATCGATACCGTTAGGGTTGTAAACATAGCCGTCTGAATCAGACAGGGTCATTACTTTACCGCCTAACTGAAGTACTTTCTCTGCAGTGTATTGTGCTACGTTACCTGAACCTGAGATCAAGCATTTTTTGCCTTCCATAGAAAGACCGCGTGTTGCAAGCATTTCTTCCATGAAGTATATGTTGCCGTAACCGGTTGCTTCAGGACGGATGAGTGAACCTCCGTAAGAGATGGCTTTACCGGTCAGTGTGCCTGTGAAAGTGTTAGTAAGTTTTTTGTACATACCGAACAAGAAACCAATTTCACGTCCACCTGTACCTATATCACCGGCAGGAACGTCTGTTTCAGGACCTATATGTTTCCAAAGCTCCAACATGAAAGAATGGCAGAAACGCATTACTTCTGCATCTGACTTACCTTTTGGATTGAAGTCTGAACCACCTTTCGCACCACCCATAGGAAGTGTGGTCAATGAGTTCTTTAGTGTCTGCTCAAATGCAAGATATTTCAGAATGCTCAAGTTTACTGATGGGTGTAAACGAATACCACCTTTGTACGGGCCTATAGCGTTGCTATGCTGAACGCGGTAACCCATATTGGTATGGATTGATTTGTCATCTGCCTGCCAAGTTACGCGGAACATGTGAACACGATCCGGTATACATAAACGTTCAATAAGGTTTGTTTCCTCAAACTCAGGGTGACGATTGTATTCACTCTCGATTGAATGTAACACTTCAGATACAGCCTGGAAATATTCCTGTTCTCCCGGGAATCGCTGCATCAAATTGTTTAGAACGACATCAACTTTCATCTTCTTATTAAATTATTGTTGTTGAAAATAACTTCTTAAATACTTTTTGCTAAATAAATAGCCGTTTCCGTTGCAAAAGTACCAATAATATTCTAAAGTTAGTCACATTTGTTTGTGAAAATAAGGATTTTATGTCATATTGAATAATAAAACGTTATTTATTCATCATGATATTATGACTGAATTATATCATGACTGAAACCAACTATAACTATCAAAATATGCCAAAAATGGATAAATACATAAATTCGGTCGGAAAACTTTGTATTGTTAAATAGTTTTCTTTATACCTTTGCGACTCTTAATGAATAGATGAGCTGTGAAGTTTGTTTCAAATGATAGAGAGAAAGTTAGTAATGATGTGATTACGGTCGCATTGAATATGTTTTTGAAGGACGGTTTTGCGCAGGTTAAGATGGATGATGTCGCTGCAAGACTTTCTATTTCAAAGCGTACTTTGTATGAGATGTTTCCCAGCAAGGAGAGCCTGATATTGGAGTGCGCCAAGGAATTTCAAAAAATTATTGAAAAAAAGATGGAGAGTGAGCTTCGTGATGATGAAAATGTGATATCAATAACGCTGCATCACTTCTCCTTTATTATAAAAATGTCCAAGAATGTGAACACTACGTTTTTCCTGGGTGAAATGGAAAAATACCCTTCTGTAAGAGAGTATTTCAGGTCTCGGGCAAAATATGTTAATGAAAGGATGCGTAGCTTTTTGGAACTAGGTGTAAAACAGGGACTGTTTCGTGAAGATATTAATTTGGATATGGTGATGCAGATGATTAATGAGTTGGGCAAATTGATAGCGCGCAACAAGTATTCCAAGCAGTTTACTATTGAAGAACTATTTAACTCTATGATTCTGGTTGTGATAAGAGGTATCTCTACTGATAAGGGTATCGGGATGATTAATAAGCAAAAAACAATATTTAATAACTAATGATGATGAAAAAGTATTTCGAAAGAGGAGTTAAGATGTCCCTCTTTTCTTTGTTGTCGGCATTTTGCATTAGTGCAAATGCCCAAGAGTCTGTATCGTCAGGTACTATCTCTCTGACACTTGACAAGGCAATTGAGATTGCTGTCAGTGACAACCCTACTATTAAAATTGCCGATAAGCAGGTGGAATTGAAGACAATCAGTAAGGATGAGGCTTGGCAGGCTCTTCTTCCTTCTGCTGATTTCAGCGGAACTGTTCAGTACACAGTACTTGCAGCTGTTATGAAGTTGAACGATATGGAGTTCAAAATGGGTAAGGATAATACCAGCACATGGAACGGACAGTTTCAGATAAGTCTTCCGGTTTTTGCTCCAACGGTATATGCCACAATGAATCTGACAAAGGATGATTTGCTGAATGCTGTTGAACAGAGCCGTAGCTCAAGACTGGATCTGGTGAACCAGGTGACAAAGTCATTTTACGGTTTGATACTTGCTCAAGACAGTTACGATGTTTTGGTTAAGAGTTATGAGCAGGCTCAAAAGAACTTTGATGTAGTGAATTCCATGTACGAATTGGGCGGTACGAGCGAATATGACAAGATAAGTGCAGAGGTTCAGATGCGTAGTCTACAACCGGCTGTTATCTCAGCCCGTAATGCAGTAAATATAGCAAAACTGCGTTTGAAGGTGTTGATGGGTATTACAGCAGACGTGGATATTATAGTGGATGGAAGTCTTGATGATTATGAGGAGCAGATGTATGCCGAGATACTTTCATCGGAGAGCTATTCTTTGGAGAACAATACTTCTTTGCGCCAGTTGGAACTAAGTGAGAATATGCTTAATAAGACATTAATGATACAGAAAATGAGTCTTCTTCCTACATTGGCGATGGTCGGTTCTTACTCGTTCCAGTCTCTTTACAATGATGATTTGAGATTCGGCGACTATTCATGGTCAAGAAGTTCAGCGTTGGTGATGTCTCTTTCTGTCCCTATCTTCAGGATGGGCAATTACACCAAGATGAGAAGTACAAAACTTCAGATAAGTCAGTTGAATGAGAATAGGGAATATACGGAACGTCAGCTGGATATGCAGGTGAGAAGCTATTTGGACAATATGAAAGCCAGTTCAGAGCAAATTGCCAGCAACAAGGAGGCTGTGGCTCAGGCTGAGAAAGGACGCGAGATAGCCGAAAAGAGATATGAGATTGGCAAGGGTACAATTCTTGAACTGAATAATTCAGAGGTGGCACTTACTCAAACAAAGTTAACTTACAGCCAGTCAATATATGATTTCCTGACTTCGAAGGCTGACTTGGATAAGGTGATTGGCAAGGATGATTTCTTGAAGGGCAATTTTAAGTAATGAGAGTGATAATAGATAAACCATTAATTTAAATACAATTTTTTCGATATATGAATGCTATAAAAGTTTCCGGTATTGCTATTTGCATGGTTATGCTTCTTGCTTCATGCAACAGCAAAAAAGCACAATCCGAGTCAACGACAGAAGATACCAAGCAGTTGGTTAAGGTTGCTTCTGTTAAGGTAGAACCAGTAGATCAGCTTCAGGTGTATGCTGCTACAATTGAGGGCGATGTTAAGAATAATATTGCTCCTGCGGCTCCTTCCCGTATTGATGAGATTTTTGTCGAGGTGGGCGATAACGTTAGGAAAGGGCAGAAACTTGTACAGATGGATGAGACCAGTCTGAAACAGATGGAACTGCAAATAAAGAATATGGAGGTTGAATTTAACCGTATAGACCAGCTTTACAAGGTGGGTGGTGTCTCAAAATCCGAATGGGATAATCTGAATATTCAACTGGAGGTCAACAAGACTGCTTATAAGACGCTTTTGGAGAATACTCAGTTGCTGAGTCCTATTGATGGTGTTGTGACTGCAAGAAACTATGATAATGGTGATTTGTATGGTGGCCAGCCGGTTTTGGTGGTTCAGCGTATTACACCGGTCAAGTTGACTATAAATGTTTCCGAAAACTATTTCTCAAAGGTTTCAAAGGGTGATGTCGTGACCATTGAACTGGATGCTTATCCGGGTGAGAAGTTCTCCGGGAAGGTTTCTTTGATTCATCCTACAATTGATGCCAATACTCATACTTTCCCTGCAGAGATTATTGTGGCTAATTCCAATAAAAAAATTCGTCCGGGTATGTTTGCACGTGCTACTCTGAATCTGGGAACTGAGAACCACGTGGTAGTTCCTGATGTAGCTATCGTAAAACGAGCCGGTAGCGGTGACCGTTTTGTATATGTATATGAAAACGGTAAAGTGAAATATGTAAAGGTTGAACTGGGTCAGAGACTCGGTGACAGATATGAATTGGTATCGGGTGTTTCAACGGATGCACAGGTGGTTGTATCGGCTCAGTCTCATTTGACTGACGGCGCAGAGGTTGAGTTGGAAAAGAAATAAAAGAAGAACATGAGTATTTATGAAGGCTCGGTCAAAAGACCGATTTTAACGGCACTTTGTTTTGTTGCCGTGGTGGTTTTCGGTATATTTTCATACTCGAAACTACCTATTGATCAGCTTCCTGATATTGAGTCGAATACTATTATGGTATTCACCTATTATAATGGAGCCAGCGCTTCCGATATCGAGACAAACGTTTCTCGTCCATTGGAGAGTACCCTGAACAGTTGCAGCTATATCAAACATATTACATCCAAATCATCCGAGAATGTATCTGTCATTACTCTGGAATTTGAATACGGTCATGATATAGACGATCTTACGAATGATGTCCGAGATAAGTTGAGCTTGATTTCAAACTCTTTGCCGGATGGTGCGGGTTCACCTATTCTATTTAAGTTCGATACCAGCATGATGCCAATCATGATGCTGTCGGTTCAGGCCGGTGAGAGTCAGCCTGCACTCTATAAGATTCTTGATGAGAATATTGCAAACCCATTGGCACGTGTGCCGGGAGTGGGTACCGTATCTATTATAGGTGCTCCGGAACGTGAGATTTATGTTTATTGCGATCCTGCAAAACTTGAATCCTATAATCTGACTATTGAGGCCATAAGTGCTATCATCGGCTCGGAAAATAGAAATATGCCGGGCGGTAATATTGATATAGGTAACGAGACATATGCTCTAAGAGTTGAGGGCGAATTCAAGGATCCTCAGGAGATGAAGAATCTGGTAATTGCCTCTATTGGAGGAAAGAACGTATATCTGAGTGATTTGGCTGTAATTGAAGACCGCACTCAGGAACGTGCTCAGGAGTCATATAATAATGGGCAGCAGGGTGCAATGATGATTATTCAGAAGCAAACGGGTGCCAATACAGTGGAACTCTGTAAAAGGATAACTTCTACTATGCCTGAATTGTCAAAGAACTTGCCAAGTGATGTTAGTTTAGGTGTTATATATGACGGTTCAGGAGAGATTATGGATACGGTCAATTCTCTTGCAGAAACCATTATTTATGCTCTACTTTTTGTCGTATTGGTGGTTTATCTGTTTACCGGCCGTTGGCGTGCGACAATGGTAGTGTCAATAACGATTCCGCTGTCATTGATTGCGTCATTTATATATCTATATGCTACGGACGGCTCTTTGAATATTATATCACTTAGCTGTTTGACTATTGCGATAGGTATGGTGGTGGATGATACGATTGTGGTATTGGAGAATGTTACTACTCATATTGAGCGTGGTGCAGATCCGGAACAGGCCGCTATTCATGGAACCAATGAGGTTGCAGTTGCGGTTATGGCATCTACTTTGACGATTTTTGCGGTGTTCTTCCCACTGACTATGTTGTCCGGTATGGCCGGTGTCATGTTTAAGCAGTTGGGATGGATGATGTGTATTATCATAGGTATATCTTTGGTAACATCATTGACGCTGACTCCTATGTTGTGTTCCAGATTCCTGAAATTACAGAAGAAACATAACAAGATGCATGATTTGTTATATACTCCTGTGCAGAAGAGTCTGAATGGACTGGATTCTTGGTATGCAAAAAAGATTAACTGGGCGGTTAGACATAGAAAGACTATTGTATTTTCTTGTCTTGGATTCTTCCTTTTATCTCTTTTGACAGTCGGTTCTCTTAAATCTGAATTTTTCCCTTCAGATGAAAGTTCCAGAATATCCGCTACGGTATATATGCCGATGAACACCAATACGGATCGTTCAAAGCAGATGGCAAATGAATTGACAAATCTGTGGATGGAGCGTTATAAGGAGGATATGGATGTATGTAACTACCGTGTAGGTGCTGCTGATGAGAGCAATACATTTGCTTCAATGTCTAGTAACGGTACACATATTATTTCATTTACGATTGCGCTAAAGGATCTGAAGAGCCGTTCTATATCATCGGAGGATGTAGTTGCTCAGGTACGTGCAGATTTAAATGCTCGTCCTGAAATAGAGAGGTTTATGGTTACTGCCGGTGATATGATGATGGGTGGAGAGACTTCTGCGATATTTGAAGTTTACGGCTACGACTTCGAGGAATCGGATACTGTGGCTGCCAAATTCCTTGAACAGATGAAAAAGGTTGAAGGAGTTGGTGAAGCTTATATCAGCCGAGACAAATATCAGCCCGGATATCAGGTTGAGTTCGACCGTGAGAAGTTGGCTCAGCATGGCTTGAATCTGACTACAGCTGCTACATATCTGAGAAACAGAATAAATGGAGCCACAGCTTCATTTTATCGTGAAGATGGTGAGGAGTATAATATTAAGGTTCGTTATGCACCTCAGTATCGTACGGATTTGACTGATGTGGAGAATATTCTGCTTTACGGTACAGGCAATTCGGCTATCCGCGTTAAGGATGTTGGACGTGTGGTTGAGAACTTTACTCCTCCTACGATTGAACGTAAAGACCGTCAGCGTGTCAATACTGTTACTTGCGTCGTTTCGGGTGGTGCTGTCTTGAGTGATGTGGTTGATGCTGGTAAGGCTGTGATTAAGACTATGGATCTTCCTGAGGGTGTTACGGTACAGATTTCCGGAGCATATGAAGACCAGCAGGAGTCTTTCAGCGATATGGGAACATTGGCATTATTGATTATCCTATTGGTATTTATTGTGATGGCCGGACAGTTTGAGTCATTGACTCTGCCGTTTATCATCATGTTCTCAATACCGTTCGCTGTCAGTGGTGTGTTGATTGCTCTGGCAATTACCGGTACTTCAATTAACTTGATGAGTATGCTGGGTGCTATAATGCTTATTGGTATTGTTGTTAAGAACGGTATTGTGCTGATTGACTACACGCGTCTCTGTCGAGAACGTGGAATGTCTGCAGTGAATGCTACTGTTACAGCTGCAAGAAGCCGTTTGCGTCCGGTACTTATGACTACTCTTACTACAATTCTAGGTATGATTCCTATGGCAATAAGCCAGGGACAAGGTGCTGCCATGTGGCGTCCGTTAGGTATTACAGTTATTGGAGGTTTGACGGTATCTACTATACTGACTCTGCTTTTGGTTCCGGTATTGTATTGTTCATCACAGAGTGCCGGAATTAAGAAGGCACGTCGCAAATTACGCCGTAAATTGGAGTTGGATGCATATTGGAGAGAGAATAAGAGTTCTTTCATTCATGATAAGACTGCAAAAATTAGTATGGATAAATAAATGGATTGTACAGATGAAATCAATTTTTATAGCATTTGATCAGGCATATACGGAACGTATTGTTGATCTTTTGACACGTAGTAACTGTCGCGGTTTTTCCATGGTAGAACAATTGAGAGGAAGAGGCTCAAAAACCGGAGATCCTCATTATGGCAATCACGCTTGGCCATCGATGTGTTCAGGCATAATCTCAATGGTTGATGATGACAAAGTGGATGGTTTGTTGAAGGACCTTCATGAGATGGATATGGCAACAGAGAAACTCGGGCTGCGTGCATTTGTATGGAACATAGAGAAATCTATTTGATGTGGTGTTTTTGCCGTAAGGCACAATGATGACAATTCTTTTGGTTCCGCAGATAGTAAAATATCTGCGGAATTTTTTTGTGTATTAGGCAATATTATGTTCGTGAAGTCGTTATGGTGTTGTAATCTAATATTAATAACTTAAATTTAAGTACTATGAAAAATGTTGTTAGAAAAACATTTTGTAAAGGGTGTGCTATGCCCTTTGGTGGTTTAATCCATTTCAATTTTTCGTTATCGGTTATGACGATTCTGATGCTGATGGTGTTGGGGTCATGTAGAAAATCTATCAGTGAAGATGTCTTATCCACTGATAAAATGAGGGTTACTCTTAGAGTTTCACATTTTGAACAGGTTCCTTTTGAAACGGCGATGAGCACTAAGGCGGATCTTTCATCTGTCTGTTCACGTATTACATTTGCCCGCTATGAGAATGGGGCAAAAGAGGATATGGTTACTCAAGAGGTAGGCAGTGAGGGCTTTGGAATATTTCAAAGGGATCTGACAGAGGGTGCTCATACAATCGTTATTCTGGCCCACAATGGAGATGCCAATCCTACGATACCTACATCCATTTCGTCTGATGCATTAAATATTGCTTTCAACAATAAGGATTGTAGAAAGGTGACGGATACGTTTTTGTTTTTCGGCACAATTACTGTATCCAAAGATAATACGGAATTTGACATAGACTTGAATCGTGTGACATCAATGTTTCGTTTGACTATTGATGATGATATTCCTGAGAATATGTGCGCGATGCAATTTGAGGTAAAAGGAGTAAGCAGCTCTTTGAATACTAAAACCCTGGCAAGCGGTTCAAAAGGCGGTCAGACCGAGGTGATTCCAATTCAGGAGGGCTGTAAGACATTTGAGATATTCTCTTTCCCTTTTGCAGATAAGCCAACGTATGAGATTACTGTGTCTGCATTGGATGCTAAGGATCGTCCTTGTAAGATATTGACGCTTGAGGATGTTCCGCTTACAAAAAATATTATCACCAAA
Organism: uncultured Bacteroidaceae bacterium; assembly: GCA_964646955.1. GTDB lineage: Bacteria > Bacteroidota > Bacteroidia > Bacteroidales > Bacteroidaceae > Colenecus. Next base: position 14,123 of record CAZYFO010000040.1, read on the forward strand.
TACCATGGAGAGTTCTTTAAAGGAGGATGCCTGAGCTATCAGGAGGTAGGATTCCCCCTTAGCATAGATGATGAATGGACAGAGAGTACTGACCAAGTTTTCTGATTCGATAGCACATTATAACCGATAACGAGTCACCCCGAAATAAGTTGTTTTATTTCGGGGTGATTTATGTTATTTATATTGACACTCTCAGTTACAGATTTGAGGTCCAGCCCTGGGCTTTAAGTTCTACCTCTTGGCCGCTTTTTGTTACCAGAATTTTACCAAGTTCGGGACGTGTCATGTGTCCTATCAGTTTGACATCTTTCAGTGCAATTACCTTGTCGTGGTCAGTGAGAGGTACGGTGAACAGAAGCTCATAGTCTTCTCCTCCGTTAAGAGCGCAAGTGTAGACGTCCATATTGAACTCTTCGGCCATAACGGCTGTCTGATAGTCTATCGGGATACGTTCCTCGTAGACGCTACAGCCTGTATTGCTCTGCTTGCATATGTGCAGGAGCTCGGATGATAATCCGTCGGAGATATCCATCATGGATGTGGGCTGAATTCCGGCTTCTGCCAACTCTTTGATGATGTCACCGCGGGCTTCAGGTTTTAGCTGGCGTTCCAAAAGATACTCTTTGCCCATGAAATCAGGGGCGAACGGAGCGTTTTCATCCGACTTTGTAGTTTGGAAGACGGCTTTTTCCCTCTCTAACAGTTGTAATCCCATATATGCGGCACCCAGATTTCCTGATACGCAAATCAAATCGTTCTGCCCGGCACCGCTACGATATGTGGTTTTCCCCTTTATTCCTTCTCCAATGCAGGTGATGCTTATGGCAAGACCTGTAAGTGAAGATGTGGTGTCGCCACCCACCAAGTCAACACCATGTTTTTGACAGGCTAACATAACTCCGGCATATAGTTCTTCCATATCCTCTACGGAAAAACGTTTGCTCAATGCAACGGATAGGGTCATCTGTCTGGGGGTTCCGTTCATGGCATATATGTCGGATATATTGACCATAGCGGATTTGTAGCCAAGGTGCTTTAAAGGAACATATGTGAGATCGAAATGAACTCCTTCCATCAGCATATCGGTGGTTACCAGGACCTCTTTGTCTCGATAATCCAATACTGCAGCATCGTCTCCGATTCCATATTTAGTAGAATCGTTTATGGGCTTAATATCTTTTGTAAGATGGTCTATAAGACCGAATTCTCCGAGAGTTGATATCTCTGTACGTTTGATGTTAGGCATATTATATATGATATTTATTTTCTAAATGAATCGATATGTCCAATTATGGCGGAATCGAACTCTTTCCCGTCTTTTATGAACTCAATAGCGATAGGCAGTATGAATATTTTTGACTGAAGTGCACTCTCAATATTCATTGAACGTAGACGCGTGGCATCTTTTTCAGTCGTCACTATGATTTTAGACTCTCCTTGCAGTTTGCCAAACTCCTTATCTATTCT
>CAZYFO010000041.1:0-1774 GCA_964646955.1 uncultured Bacteroidaceae bacterium
TAATGTATGACGGCAAACGTATCCAAAATGATCGCAGCAGCTATGATCCTATGCGCAAGCAGGGTGCCATTCTATTGGGTAACGGTGGTGACAACAGTAATGGTTCGGCAGGTACATTCTACGAGGCTGCCATGACTGCTCCTAATACTTTTCCTTCTATTGAGACTAATCAGGCTGTTCAGGCGAACGTTGTTGCGGCCGGATATGATGTGCAGCGTCTTGCTGTATCAGCTACCGACAAGGTTAATACTCCTAACGGACTTCAGACATTCGCACTCGGCTCCACTGACAGTGTAGCAGTTACATTTGTCAATACTACAGGAGAGGCTATCAATGACCTGGCTCTGTCTATTGAGGCTCCGAAGGGCTGGACTTCCACAGTTTCAGGTGCGAAAAGCAATGTTCAGAAGATTTCTTACACTGTTAATCCGGGACAAAAAGTGATTGTAACGTTCAATGTTACTTCTGCCGATAAATCTTTCAACGGAGATCTTAAGGCTAAGGCTACATGGAAAGCTTCAAACGGCAAATCGAAGACTGAGACTGCCATAGAGAAGGTGCGTAATGTAAATCCTGTCACTATCAACGAGTTTGCAGTTTCTGACGGCAAAGGTAACGCTACCAATACCTTTATTGAGCTTTATAATGCCGGTGAAAACAGCGTGGATATTTCAGGATGGTCTCTTACTCAACATGCCATAAACATGCCTTATTTCTCATCGATAGTTGTTCCTGAGGGTACAAAGATTGATGGCAAGGGTTACTACCTGTTAGGTCTGTCTAACTCCGGTCTGTCTGTTCAGGCTGCCAAGGGTGAGAGTGTAATTTATGTACGTGATGTAAAGGGTATAAATATTGGTGATGAGGTCAGCATAGGCACAGGCAGCAATATGGAGACTCACAAGGTATCAAATGTCATCACTCCCAAACAGGAGGCTGAACCACAGGGCAACTCTCAGTTCGGACGTCGTCCTATCATGGCAGGTGTTTCTACTACTGTATGGCAGCCTCTGCCTGAAGGTCCGGTTATCACCATTCCTAAGGGTTCTACGAATATTCCTGTTACCAGTGTTGCAGGATTCCAGGAGGGAGATAAGATGGCTATAGGCTACGGTGCTACCTATCCTGCCGTTTCAAATACATTGGAGAAGTATGAGGTGGTTACTATAACGGAAGTTGGAAAAGCGGGTACTCAGGCATGGCTTTCGATGGATGCCAAACCGGGTGATACCAACATAAAAGTCTCTTCCGTACAGAATATCTCTGTCGGTGACAAGATTCGTCTGGACATTGAGAGTCTGGGTCATGGTATCGAAACTGTTACTGTAAAGAGCGTAGGTACTCAGTCTGCACGCAGTACTTTCAATGGTCCTCTGAGACCGGATGAAGATGCGGGTACAGGTCTGGAGCTGGAAGAGCCTCTGAAATTTGCTCATGCTTCGAATATGCCGTTTAGCGTCAATGGTACGGGTATCAGTTTCGAACCTGCTACCAAGTTTGACCATTCGAGCAATGAGCCGGTTCTGCCGTTGGTATTCGCCATCGAGCTTTCTGAGCCTCTGACTATGTCTCATAACATAGATGATGTGGTTCTGGATATTAACGTTAAGAATGCCGGTTACCAGGGTGAGACAGCTGCAGATCAGCTGTTCGGTGGTCCTGCTCTGTCTGCTACTCAGGGAGCAATGATACTGCGTGATGCGAAGGGCCTGGTAGTGGATGGTCTGAACTATGGTGGTGTAGTGGATCCATGGCTGTCTGAAGGTCATCAGGG
>CAZYFO010000041.1:1874-3558 GCA_964646955.1 uncultured Bacteroidaceae bacterium
TTTCTTAATCTGTCTGATGATGCCGAGACCGGAAATCTGGTATGGAAGACATTGCTGATTATTGCCGGTGCCATATTAGGCAGTGCGGAATGGTTTACCATCGTTCAGATATGGATTATCGATGAGTTTTGTCCTTACTGTATCAGTACGCATCTGATAGGTGTTGTGGTGTCTGTCCTGATTGTCTTCCTTTTCTTCAGGGAGTTCAGGAAACAGGGCGAAAAGACGTTCTTCAATTTTTTCATAACGGGACTGGTGCTTGCGCTGATAATGGCGCTGACGCAGATAATTAGTTCAAGGAAAGCGGATTTTGCCGTAGGTACGGTGAACGAAGAGTTACCTAAGATAGATGTTGCTGATGCTCCTGTGATAGGGAAGCCTGATGCGCGGTTTGTGGTGACTCTGATGTTTGACTACCAATGTTCACACTGTATGAAGATTCATGGGATTCTGGATGAGACTATTGAAAATTTTGACGGGGATCTGGCCTTTGTGCTGTGTCCTACGCCATTGAGTCCTGAGTGCAACAGGTATCTTCCAATGACTGAGAAGGATCTGTTTGCCGGCTCATGTGACCTGACCAGGATAGCTCTGGCTGTATGGAGGTGTGACAGGGATGCTTTCTATGAGTTTGACAAATGGCTTTTCAGTGGCAGTGACTCACAGGGTGGATGGTATCCGCGCACGGTGGATGATGCAAAGGCTGAGGCTGCACGCATGGTGGGCAGTGATGCTCTGAATAAATCGCTTTCTGATTTATGGATAATGGACTATATGTCTGAGTGTTTCAATCTGTTCGGACGTACCACAAACAGTAGTTCAAGCGGTATTCCGCGTATGATATACGGCTCCAGATGGTTGATTCCCGAAGCGACTGACGCCGAGGAACTGTCGGAGGTATTGAAAACGGCATTCGAGCTGCCGGAATAAAAGAAGAGCCGGTTTACCTTTATGAATGGTAAACCGGCTTCTTTTTTATTTAATGGAATCCCCTGTTATATGAGATTATCTGCCGAGTAGTTTTTTTGCTACGATTACGGCTTCATTGGCATCGACGGTATATGCATCTGCTCCTACCTCTTTTGCAAAGGCTTCGTTGAGCGGTGCACCGCCTACCATGATTTTTACCTTATCACGCAGACCTGCAGCTTCAACAGCCTTGATAACATCATTCATATAGTTCATGGTGGTGGTGAGCAGAGCTGAGAGACAGAGTATATCTGCTTTCTGCTCAACAACTGCCTGAACGAATTTATCGGCATCTACATTGATACCTATGTTTACTACTTCAAATCCGGAGCCTTCAAACATGGAGGCTACCAGGTTCTTTCCTATATCATGAAGGTCACCCTTGACGGTACCTATTACTATCTTGCCGTAAGAGATACTCACATCACCTTTCATAAGTGGCTTGAGATAATCCAGACATCCCTTCATGGCACGTGCTGACATAAGAAGATTCGGTACGAAAGCCTGACCTGCTCCAAAACGGGCACCAATTATTTCCATACCCTTTATAAGATATTCACTTATCAATGTCTGTGGCTGTTCTCCACTTTCAATTGCCTGCTTTGACAATTCGACTGCATCATTCAGATTGCCTGCTACAATCGCATCGGTTAGTTTCTGCAATTCCATAGTTTGGTCTTTTTTTATATTGAGTGCAAAATTAGCATTCTTTTTT
>CAZYFO010000041.1:3658-14929 GCA_964646955.1 uncultured Bacteroidaceae bacterium
TAGTCTCCACAATGTCTCCGGACTGACTATTGACAGTGATTTAGATGAACCCCTTCCTATCGCTGCTGTTCAGATTCTCTCCCTGCCTGATAGTTCTCAGGCAAAAGGTGTGGTATCGGATATGGACGGATATTTTTCTGCTACCGGATTAAAAAATGGTAACTATCTGATTAGAGTCTCTTACGTTGGATATAAAACCTATGAGAGTAATCTAAATCTGACATCTTCGTCTGCAAAAGACATTGATCTCGGTAAAATTATGGTTTTTAGTGATGCACAGTTACTCAAAGAGACTGTGATTGTAGCAGAGGTCCCTAAGGTACAGGCTATTAAAGATACGCTGGTATTTAACAGCGCCGCCTACAGAGTATCCGAAGGTGCAAGCATACAGGAACTGATTAAGAAACTGCCGGGTGTCGATGTGGATGCTGACGGTAACATGACTGTCAATGGTAAGGCTGTATCACAGATTCTGATTAACGGTAAGGAATACCTTGGTGAGAATCTCACTACCCTATTGGAAAATCTTCCTGCAAATCTGGTGGACCGTCTGAAGACCTATGAGAAAAAGAGTGACCTGGCCAGAATCACTGGTATAGATGATGGTGAAGAGCAGACGGTGTTTGACCTTCAGATCAAGAAAGAGATGAATGGTGGTCTGATGAACACCTTTGATCTGGCATACGGTTCTGATTGGGGAGAAAACAACTTGTATAACGGACAAGTTATGGTAAATCGTTTCACCGACCATAATCAATTCACTCTTTATGGAAATGCCAGCAATGTGATTGACCAGGGTATTGGAAACGGTGGCCGTCAATGGGGCGGTAATCGTGGACAGAATACCTATCAGGATCTTTCAGGCAGCTATCAGTATAGCGCAAAAAAGGTTGAGGTCAATGGTAATGTCAGCGTAAGTCACAACGAAAATGACTTTCAGCAAAAAGGAAGTTCAGAGAGTTTCTTTGGGGCTAGAAGCTCGTTCTCAAACAACTTTAGTAAGAATACAAATAGTTCAAACGGGTTCAATTCAAACTTTTATGTTGAATGGAAGCCTGATACAATGACCAATATTATAATTCGTCCATATTTCAGCACCTCAAAATCCGGAGGAGACTCTGAGAGTGCGTCAGCTACCTATAACTCCAATCCATATGATGAAATGGAAAATCCGCTATACGATATGTTGAATAATATCGGCTCCCCTTTCGATTCGATTTTCGTAAATAGGAATACCGGTTTGTCAAGTAACAATAATGATAATTATTCAGGTGGAGGATCAATTCAGATAAACAGAAAACTAAATAATGTAGGAAGAAATATTACATTCAGACTATCCGGAAATTTCAGCGATGGAAACAGTGATAACTATTCATATAACACCACTACTTACTATAGAGAAAACAGCCATATCGACCCTACATCTGACTCCATAAATATAAGAAACAGATATACCTATACCCCATCCAGCCGATATGGATATAGTGCTCAGGCCATTTACTCAGAACCGATCTTTACCAATATGTTCCTCCAATTCAGCTATAGTTTCAATTACAGCTGGAATGAGAATGACCGACAGACATACGCATTTGACGGCCTGTCAGGATATGGATTCAAAGAGAAGCCCGATGACTATTATCAATATATGGATTCAACTCTAAGCAAATATGCCAGCTACACAACATACAGGCATGATGCTCAAGTAAGTCTGAGGGTTATCAGAGACAAGTACCGCCTCAACACCGGTATCAGGCTTCAGCCACAGGAGACTCTCTTGGAATATACTCAGAAGGAGCATTACACTCTGACACAGAATGTGATGAATTGGAATCCTACGTTTGACTTCAGATATATGTTCACTGACGAGACGGAGCTCAGATTCAGAATAAACGGTTCCAGCTCACAGCCTTCCATGACCAATCTGCTGCCTATCACTGATAACAGTAACCCTCTTTATATCACTACCGGAAATCCGGACCTGAAGCCTTCGTTTACCACGAACTTCAATATTGATTTCCATACTTTCAATGCTGAGAAAGAGAGCGGTTTTATGACATTCCTGAGCTACAGAACAACAAATAACAGTATCAGCAACCGTGTTGAGTATAACGAATCTACAGGTGGATCTACTACCCGTCCGGAGAATATCAATGGTAACTGGAATGCATCCGGTACGATTGGTGGTAACTTCGCTCTGAAAAAAGATACCCGATTCACGTTCAGCACATATACCAATATGAACTATTCAAATCAGGTGGGTTATCTTTATCAGAACAAGCAGACTCTCAAGAGTACTACTATATCAATGATGCCATCGGAGAATCTCTCTGCATCATTCCGCGATGAGAAATTTGAGATAACACTATCAGGTAATGCTTCATTGAATCACTCTGAGAACGATATTCGTACTTCAGGAAATATGAATACCTGGAACTTCTCTTATGGTGCCAGCGGTAACTTTACTCTTCCCGGGGATGTTCGTATTTTCTATGATATATTCCAGAACAGCCGTCGCGGTTTTGAAGATAAGACATACAACACCAATGAACTTCTCTGGAATGCTCAGATTCAGAAGAGCTTCCTGAAGAACAAGGCTGCTATGATTTCGGCTCAGTTCTACGATATTCTGGGACAGAGAAAGAACTTCTCACGTAACGTATCTGCATCCAGAAAGAGCGATACTGAGTACAATGCGATAAATCAGTATTTTATGATACACTTCACTTACAAACTAAATATTTTCAACGGAAAACTGCTTCAGGAAGATGAGGAGGGTGAAAATCCCCGTAATACCAGAGGAGGCGGAGGTCAATATAACCGTCGTCCCAGAGGAAATAGAAGATAATTCTATAAGCAAATTTAATATCTGATTCATAAAAAAAGCGGTCTTGGCCGCTTTTTTGTAATTTTGCACCAGACTTAATAAGAAAGGAAAGAATTTACAATGATAAACGAAAACAGGCTCAGAAACTGGACTCTACCCTTTGCCATACTGTGTGGTTTGCTTTTTCACAACCATCTCTATACACTTTATCCGTCAACACCATACCTGTTGTTTGGTATGATGTTCTTCACCTGCTCCAAGATATCTATTAAAGAGATGAAGATCCGTCCGATTCACATTTATCTGTTGATGGTACAAGTATTGGCGGGCTGCGGCATCTATTTTTTACTAAGAGGATTTGATGAATCAGTGGCTCAGGGTTTGATGATCTGCATATTCACACCTGTGGCTATCGCCTCTCCTGTGGTAGGCGGATTACTTGGTGCGGATGTCACTCTGATGACTACGTTCGTACTGCTGAGTAACATAACGGCTGCCATATTGGCTCCAATATTTTTCACCCTGATATCCTCCGGTAACGATATTCCGTTCTTTGTATCTTTCATGCACATAATAAGTAATACTGTCATTCTGCTGGTTTTGCCTCTTATGGCGTCATGGTTCATAAGTTATTTTACACCAAGACTGCATAATAAGATGAAAAGGTACTACCCTCTCTCATTCTATCTATGGGCTGTTTGTATGATGGTTCTTATTGGCTCCACATTTCATTCGATATTTACAAGTTCTCACAATGACTACAAACTTGAACTGATTATGGCAGTCGGGGCACTGATAATATGCCTTTTGCAATTTACTCTCGGAAAGAAACTGGGTATTCACTATAAGGATCTGGTAGCCGGAAGGCAGATGATGGGGCAGAAAAATACCGGCATCGCTATCTGGCTTTCTATATCTTACCTGAATCCATTGGCCTCGGTAGCACCTGCATCTTATATTATCTGGCAGAATCTTATGAACAGTCTGGAGATATGGATGGATAGTCGCAGAAAAAAGAAGACCGGCACCAAATAAATGGGCCGGCCTTGTTGCATTTTATTTCAGACTGAATGATTACAGCGTAGCGTTATAATCGTGAACAGCTGATATCAGAGCATCTATATTCTCTTTTTTGGCACCCATCGGCAGACCGCCGCCTGTGCTCAGCATCAAGCCATGATGGCTGCCATTTGCAGCTACATAGCTCTCTATGACTGATTTTGTGGTGTCATATACTGCTTTGGCATCATCACCCAAGAGGAGCATAGGAGGTACATTTCCCATAAGTACTACCTTTTTACCTGACATCTTTCTGGATGCGCCTATCTCCTGAGTGTGTGTGAAATTGAACACGTCAACTCCCATCTCTTCAAGATGCGGATAGCATGAGTTTGAGGTGAAGTCATTATGGAAATAATGTCGCATCTCTGGAAATGCAGAGAAGACCTCTTTCATATATGGCATACAGAGTGTGGTGAAGTCCTCAGGACTGAAATAGCCGCAGACATCATCCAGTACCATAATAGCCTTTGCTGTCTTTACATTTTCCAACTGAGCCTCAAGCCATAGTTTGACCAACTGTGTGGTTTTTCTCAATAGCTTATCAGCAGCATCCGGATTAATCATCATGAGCATGAGAAGCTGAGTTACGGTGAAGATATGTGATGCCACAGTGAACGGGCCACGAGCACATACCATATATACCTGTTCTCCGTCAGCCTCCAACTGGGGTTGATAGAGACGTTGTTGATTAAGCATGAAAGGCATCAACCCATCTACTTTGGGATCAGGAATCTGAAGATTCTTGAATATCTCTTCGGCTTTATCAAGATCTTCTGTAAGCGGGTGCAGATGAGGCAGGTTGTCATCAAAGAAGCATGAAGGACAACCGAAACCGCTAGGCTCGGCAGCCATACCATACTCTACCCACCATCCTGGTACAAATATAGCCTCAGGAAAATCACGAATTATCTTTCTATTATCGTTCATCCAGACATCATTTCGAGCGTAATAGTCCATAAAGGTATGACCGCAATACCCCGGGATCCAGGGGCTGTCAGCAATCAGAGCAACAGGAATCTTGGAATTCTTATGCTCGATAGTCTCTTCCAAAAGTTTAATTTGAGAAATATTCATATTATATCTATTAGTTAATTACTATTCAAAAGCTGCTTTAAAAAAGGCTTCGATATTTTCTATCGGGGTAGCCGGAGGTACGTCACATCCTGTAGAAAGGACAAAATTTTTATGCCCTCTGGCCAAATTCAGCAGTTTATGTACGTTGTCAGTTATAGACTGCGGGGTACCCATCTTCATCATGCCTACGGGATCAACATTGCCCAGCACGGCAATATCTTCGGGAACCTCAGCAAGCACCCCGGCCATATCTATCTTATTACCGAAATGTAGTGCTGCTGCGCCTGTCTCAACCATCGCACGGGTGCACTGTCCTGCATTGCCACAGTTGTGCAGTATTACGGCAAAGTTGTCATCCTGTACCTCGTCTATTATCTTCATTACATACAGTGATGAGAACATCATGCAGTCATCATTTGACAGTAGGCCGGCAGCAGGTTCTGCCATCACTACTCCACTCGAGCCGCAGGCCTTGATGGCATGACAGTATTCCAGGATAAACTGAGTACACTTTTCCAAAAGCAGATTTGCGGTATCGGGCTCTATATACATGGCCATCATCAGTTCTGTCATGTCATACAGACGTCCGGCCAGGGAAAAGGGTCCGATACAGCCGCCGAAGAGAGGTCTGTCAATCTCTTTTGCTGCCAGACTATTGGCTTTCAGATATTCCGGAATACGTTTCTCACCTATCGATGGGATACGCAGGGCCTCGATATCTTCCCGGCTGGTAAGAAGTCTGCCGGATACTGTGGGGACCTCTTTGTCATCAAATACTACTGTTGCACCAAATGCTTCTGCTTCTACGGATAGATCCATGATTGTGGTAGATGCAACAGATTGATTAAATCTGTTTTTCAATGCAACGACAGAGTCGAAATGGATCTGTCCGTCATTTACTGCATCTGATATGTTCTTACCAATCAATTCTATTCCGGGATTGGTCATGATAGGCATCACAGGGACTCTGCCTGTGGAAAAAAGCCCTTCAATTATCTTGTTCATCCTGTTTGTACCAGACTATTTTATTTTACTTCAGTTCATACGATGGCAACACATCCAGAGCCGGTGTCTCATAGTTGGAGATACGCAATCTGTATGTTCTCAACTCTTCCAATGTGTGCTGAGGTGCACTGCAATCTGCAGGGAAAGGCAGTTTTGAGAACTGCTGGAAATACTGCAGGCAGGCATCTCTCCACCACATGGCGTCTTTTGCCTGACGAATAAGCTTACGATGAACCTCCTCATAACGATAATCGTCAACATAAGGTTTTACCGATTCCCAGACCTGAATAAATGAAGCAGCGTCATCAATACCATTCTGGTATTTGTGACACAAAGCATTCCATAATGTCTCACCATTCTTCATTTTGTAATCCCAAGGTAGATGATGAAACCAAAGAATCAATTCTTCGGGGCATGTCTCGACATTTTCATACAAAGACTTTAATGGCTCATGATATTGATCTACTGCTCCACTACCATTCATGGTTCTATCAAATCCGATACCATCGGCAGCGGCCTTGTGATAGTAAACAGGAGACCAGTCAGGACGTGAGGAGGTTTCCCATGGACCAGGTCCGTAGTGGCCTGCACCGGCAAATACGTGATGAAGTCCGAGAGGCATTTCGTAGCTGACATTTGCTTCTCTAGATATCAACATCATCTTCTCTACCGGCTCAATAAATTTTGAATCCTTTGAGAATGTCTGCTTCAACCATTCATCAGCAATTTGTTGAGATGAGATAGACGGGTTCCATGCCATTCTGCCGTAAGCATACCAGTTTGCCTGAGCAAAATTATGACCGCACCAATTGACACTGTCACCAATATTAGTAACACCGGCAATAGCATTTATTGAACGATTATGTAGCTTTCCGGTAGTGATTGACGCTACTGTTGAACCTTCACCTTTCTGGTAAGTATCCGAATCAAGACACTCCTTCCACATTGGATGCAGATATACTAAATGATTTGAATGTCCCAAATACTCTTGGGTAATCTGTAACTCAGCCATAACGTTGGTATTCTCCAACTGTCCAAAAAGCGGACTAAACGGTTCACGTGGCTGAAAATCGACAGGACCGTTCTTAATCTGAATAATAACGTTGTCACGGAACTGGCCGTCGAGTGGTTTAAACTCCTCAACAGCCTGTTTTGCACGGTCAGGTGAAGTAGAAGCATATACAAACGCTCTCCACATTACAATGCCTCCAAATGGCTTCAGAGCATCAGCCAACATATTCGCTCCATCAGCATGAGTACGTCCATAGTCCTGAGGACCTGACTGGCCCTCTGAATTGGCCTTAACCAAAAAGCCTCCGAAGTCAGGTATAATTGAATAAATCTCGGCAGTCTTATCGTTCCACCATTTTATTACTTCCGGATCAAGAGGATCAGAAGTCTTTAATCCACCCAAGTGCTTAGGAGCAGCAAAATTCAAGGACAAAAACACTTTAATCCCATAAGGACGGAAAATGTCTGAAAGTACTTTTATCTTTTGTAGGTACTCTGTTGAAAGCATCTTCGGATCAGCATTGACATTATTCAATACAGTGCTGTTTATTCCTATCGAAGCGTTGGCACGTGCATACTCTTCATAAACAGGCAAAACAGTTCCGGGTAAACTCTCCCACTTCCATAGAGACTTTCCTGCAAAACCTCTCTCTACAGTACCGTTAGGATTATCCCAATGATTTAGAACACGATATTCAAATGCAGGAACTTCCGTAATAACATCATTTGGCTGAGGTAGAGACTGGGTTTCCTGTAAACGAATCAAATGATATACTCCATACAGAACACCAATTTCTGTATTTGCCTCAATTTTGACTGATTTTTTCTGAAAACCAATTCGGAATCCTTCTTTTCCAAGAGAATCATCACTCTTTTCAAGGACAACAAGATCAATCTTTTGTTTGCCTTTCCAATTATTTTCAATCTCATTTTTTGCAATGTCAGAAGTAGTCTTTTCAACAGACAATTGCAGTCCTTGATCTCCCAAGGAATTAAACCACAGACTATGTCCGTCTTCTGCCATAATATCATTCTGACACGACTGACCTATCACAACGGTCATAATCGCCAATAAAAGTGTTAGTTTTCCTCTATTCATAATTCATATTCAATTAGTTGTTTCAGTACGTATATAAGAATATTATTGTATGGTTAAATCAATAATATCAAACAGCATCAGTAAAGTATTTTATATCACGGTTTCCATGAATATCGATGATTTTGTCAATGCGAGACGTAATAATCTCAATATCAGATAACCTGGAACGACATACCATTTTACATTCATAATTTCCCTTTTCATTCGAAGATTCATCTTGAGATTCAAATAATCCATAATCCAAAGAAGCAACATTTATATTCAGATCCTTCACTATCTTCATTAAATCATTAATTATCACATAATTGAATAATACAACCAAATCTTGCTCCACATATTTTGTTATCTTTTGTACTGAATCAATAACACCGGCAGCAGATTCTCTATATGCCTCAATCAATCCGGAAGTACCCAACTTAACACCGCCGAAATATCTAACAACAACGACCAATACATCAGTGAGATTATTACTGTTTATCTGTCCAAGTATTGGTTTTCCTGCAGTTCCAGATGGTTCTCCATTATCATTGATGCGCCAATCTTTCCTTTCCGCTCCCAACATATATGCATAACATACATGTCTTGCATCATAATATCTCTTTTGAGTTTCAGCTATTATGGCTTTGATTTCATCAACTGAGCTTACCGGATGAGCGAAGGCTAAGAATTTACTTCTTTTCTCAGTATAAATATATTCTCCAACAGAAGCTATTGTCAAATATTCATCAGTCATCTCAAAGTCATCTCTAAAGGTCATCTCTAAAAGTCATCTCTAGGTTAGGAAAAGTCTTCAAATATACAATAAAAAAGCGAACCTAAGTCCGCTTTTTATTGCCGTTTATGGAAAACTAAAATAGTTCCTTAATCCAACTTATGAATAACAAGTCCCGAACGAAGTTTCGGTTCAAACCAGGTTGTCTTCGGCGGCATAATATTTCCGGTATCGGCTATATCCATAAGTTGTTTCATTGAAACAGGATAAAGAGCTAATGCCATCTTCATCTCACCGCTGTCAACTCTACGTTTCAATTCTCCTAAACCTCTGATACCACCCACAAAATCAATACGCTTTTCACGGCGCAAATCTTTAATTGCAAGCAGTTTTTCCAAAATCAGGTTTGAGGAGATGGTAACATCGAGAACTCCTATTGGATCATTGTCATCATAGGTCCCTTTTCTAGCAGTCAGCTTATACCAATTATTCTCCAAATAGAGTGAGAATGTATGCAGTTCCGAAGGTTTGAATATATCAGTTCCTTTCTTTTCAACTATGAAATCCTTTTCCAACGCCACAAGAAATTCAGCAGCAGACATACCATTCAGATCTCTCACTACACGGTTATAGTCAATAATCGTCAGTTGGCTAGCAGGAAAACACACAGCCATAAAGAAATTATACTCTTCATCTCCACGATGATTAGGATTATTCTTTGCCTTTTCAACACCTACTAATGCAGCAGCAGCAGAACGGTGATGACCATCCGCAATGTATAGCGATGGAATGGTATAAAAACGCTCGGTAACTGTCTTTATATCCTCCTCATTATCAATTATCCACAACTGATGGCGAAATCCGTCACCTGAAGCTACATAATCATATTCTGGCGATGAAACCGTGTATTTTGATACGATAGAATCCAAAACTTTGTCGTCCGGATATGCAAAAAATACTGGCTCAATATTGGCATTATTGATTCGAACATGCTTCATTCTGTCTTCCTCTTTGTCCGGACGTGTCAGTTCATGCTTTTTGATAGAACCGGTCATATAATCATTAACATATGCCCCTACAACCAACCCATATTGGGTCTTGCCATTCATTGTCTGGGCATATATATAATACTGCTCTTTATTATCTTGAACCAACCATCCTTTATCCTGAAACTTACGGAAGTTTTCTGCAGCCTTTTCATATACTCTTGGATCCGTATCAGCTGTACCAAAAGGAAAATCTATCTCAGGTTTGATTATATGATATAGAGACATCTCATTATCTCCTGCTTCTGCACGAGCTTCTTCTGAATTCAATACATCATATGGACGACTTTGGATCTTTTCAACACACTTTTTTGGTGGACGAACACCCTTGAAAGGTTTTACTATTGCCATTGCTTTGAAAGATATTAAAAAAATCTCCCGTTCCCTTAAAACTCCGGAAGCGGGAGATCTTTATTATTGTTCAAAAATTATTTTTTTAAATTCACCATGTACTTAGTACATCCATCTTTAATGAAACTTACAATCTGATTGGCTGCAGCAATACCGGCATTGATGTTTGCTTCAGAAGTCTGAGCACCCATCTTTTTTGGAGTAGAAAAATATCTGTCAGCAAATAGTTCTTCAAATTTTGCAGAAGCAGATGGCATAATATCTGTAAGGAACTTCAAATCAACACGTTCCTTCATCAACTCAAGAATTTCTTCTTCATTGATTATCTCTTTTCTGGCCGTATTGATAATTACTGCATTCTTTGGCATTAAACTAACCAAAGAACGGTTTATTGACTTATTGGTCTCATCTGTAGCTGGCAAATGAAGAGAAATAAACTGACAGCTCTTGTACATCTCCTCTATTGAATCCATTGCTTTAACGCCGGATTGTTCAATAACCTCCTTCGGGCAATATGCATCATATGCACATACTTCCATACCGAATCCTTTTGCAATACGGGCTACATTGCGGCCTACATTACCAAAAGCATGAATACCCAATTTCTTTCCCATCAACTCTGAGCCGGATGTTCCGTTATAGAAGTTACGAACGGCATATACCATCATACCGAATACTAATTCAGCAACTGCATTAGCATTCTGACCCGGAGTATTCATGACACACACGCCGTGTGCTGTAGCTGAATCAAGGTCAACATTATCGTAACCTGCACCTGCACGTACTACAATCTTAAGTTTCTTGGCATAATCAAATACCTCAGCATCAATAATGTCACTACGGATTATAATGGCATCAACGTCTTGAACTGCACTTAGCAGAGCAGCTTGTTCAGTATACTTTTCAAGAAGAACCAGCTCAAAACCGGCATCCTCCGTTATCTTACGAATACCATCAACTGCAATTTTTGCAAATGGTTTTGACGTAGCGAGTAATACTTTCATTTCAATATTTGTTTAATAAATCAATGTTTTGCCTCAAATTCCTGCATGCAATCAATAAGAGCCTTTACACTCTCCATTGGCAG
>CAZYFO010000042.1:0-14393 GCA_964646955.1 uncultured Bacteroidaceae bacterium
TATATATACAATATTATTGCATTGAAGTATTTCTATTTACATTTTTAATCTTTTTTTTATCGTATATTTTTGCATAATTTGCCATTTAGGAATATCTTTGTAACTGGCAGAAAGTTTGAGAATTGTTGCGATTTTTATATACCGATTTTGGGAAACTTATAAATTAAATAGATGGAAAATTTAGGAATTGGATTGGAATTGCTGGTTGTAGGAATGATATCGGTTTTTATCATTCTGTATCTGGTAATCCTGCTTGGGAAAGGTTTGATAGTCTTGGCAAACAAGTTTCCGGATGCAAAGGCCGTTCCGGTAAATCGTTCTGAATCGGCTGCTCCTGTTCTTCAGGTCAACGATAAGACAAAAAATGTAATAGAGGCCACAGTAAGCCAACTTACAGGAGGTAAGGGGTATGTTTCAAAAATCACAAAATTGTAAATCGGTAAAAAATAATGAGAGAGATAAAATTTAGCCTCATGTTTCGTGACATGTGGCAGTCTGCAGGAAAGTATGTTCCGCGTGTTGATCAACTTACAGCCATTGCACCGGCTATCATCGAAATGGGATGTTTTGCCCGAATTGAAACAAATGGAGGTGGTTTTGAACAGGTGAATCTTTTGTTTGGTGAGAATCCCAATAAAGCAGTTAGAGATTGGACGAAGCCTTTTCACGAAGCTGGCATTCAGACTCACATGTTGGATCGTGGTTTGAATGGTATCAGGATGAGTCCTGTCCCGGCTGATGTAAGACGTCTGTTTTATAAGGTTAAAAAGGCACAGGGTACAGATATTACCAGAACTTTTTGTGGACTTAACGATATACGTAATATATCACCTTCTATTGGTTATGCTCATGATGCAGGTATGATTTCACAGTGCTCGATGTGTATTACTAGTTCTCCAATTCACACGGTAGATTATTATGTGAATATGGCTAAAGAGCTTATTGAGCTTGGTGCAGATGAGATTTGCCTGAAGGATATGGCCGGCATAGGTCGTCCTGCGTCACTTGGAAAGATTGTTGAAGGCATTAAGAAAATTAAGGATATTCCTATTCAATATCATAGTCATGCAGGTCCAGGTTTCTCGATGGCTTCTATTCTGGAGGTTTGTAAGGCAGGTTGTGACTATGTAGATGTAGGTATGGAGCCTCTTTCATGGGGTACTGGTCACGCTGATGTGTTGAGTGTGCAGGCTATGTTAAAGGATGCCGGTTTTAAGGTTCCTGAAATAAACATGTCTGCTTACATGAAGGTACGTACCATGATTCAGTCATTTTTGGATGATTTTCTTGGCTATTATATACCGGAACGTAATCGTTATATGAACTCTTTACTTATTGCTCCCGGTCTGCCAGGTGGTATGATGGGATCGCTGATGACTGACCTGGAAACAAATCTGGAGAGTTTGAACCGCTATAAAGAAAAGCAAGGTCAGCCTTTGCTTTCTCAGGATGAGTTGTTGATTAAGCTCTTCGATGAGGTTACTTATGTTTGGCCAAAGGTAGGATATCCTTGCTTGGTTACTCCATTCAGTCAGTATGTTAAGAATCTGGCTTTGATGAACGTTGTTCAGATGGAAAAGGGCAAAGAACGTTGGAGCATGATTGCTGATGATATCTGGGATATGATTCTTGGTAAGTCAGGTCAGTTGCCAGGCGTTATTGCTCCTGAGATTAAGAAACTGGCAGAGGAACAGGGTCGAGAATTTGTTACTGAGAATCCTCAAGACAACTACCCAGATGCGTTGGATTTGTATCGTGGTAAGATGCAAGAGAAAGGCTGGGAACTTGGTCAGGATGATGAGGAATTGTTTGAGTATGCCATGCATCCGTCACAGTACGAGGCATTTAAGAGTGGTAAGGCTAAGGCTGATTTTACTGCTGACTTGGAGAAACGTAAAGCAGAAAAGAATAAGGTTTCAGGTGTAGCTCCTGATGTGATAACCGTGTCTGTAAATGGCGAATCATATAAAGTGAATATCGCTTACGGTGATGTCCCTGCTCAGACTAAAACATCTCAATCTACTTCTGCTCCTATTGTATCCGGTGATGTAAAGGAGGTTCAGGCTCCATTAGAGGGTAAGTTCTTTTTGAGTAAGTCTACAGGCGATACTGAGGTTAAGGTAGGCGACATTGTAAAAGAGGGCGATGTAGTCTGCTATATTGAAGCAATGAAGACCTACAATGCAATTCGTTCTGAATTTGACGGAAAGGTATTAGAGATCTGCGTTCGCCCTGGTGATAGTGTATTTGAAGAGGATGTTTTGATAAAGATTGGCTGATATGAATAACAGTATTGGAGATATATTGAACAAGATCTATGAGATGACGGCGTTCAGCAATATTAGCGTCCAGCCGGGTTTTCTCATAATGTATGCTATCGGATTTATTTTGTTATATCTAGGTATAAAGAAACACTATGAGCCTTTGTTGCTTGTTCCTATTGCATTCGGTATTTTGCTGGCTAACTTTCCCGGTGGCGAGATGGGTGTTATTCAGGCTGATGAGAATGGTATGGTTATGGTAAATGGTGTACTGCAGAATATCTATGATATGCCGATACATAAGATTGCTCATGAATTGGGTCTGATGAACTTCTTATATTACTTCCTTATCAAGACAGGATTCCTACCGCCTGTTATCTTTATGGGTGTAGGTGCATTAACTGATTTCGGTCCTATGATACGTAACCTTAGACTCTCTGTTTTCGGTGCAGCTGCACAGCTGGGTATTTTCGCTGTGCTATTTGGCGCATTACTTATAGGGTTTACTCCTCAGGAAGCTGCTTCTCTGGGTATAATTGGTGGTGCGGATGGTCCTACATCAATATTCACTACCATTAAATTAGCTCCACATCTTTTAGGTCCAATTGCTATTGCTGCTTATTCATATATGGCTCTCGTTCCGGTTATCATACCTATGGTTGTGAAACTTTGGTGCAGTGAGAAGGAGTTGAAGATTAATATGAAAGAGCAGGAGAAAATGGCAGGAAAACCGGTGGAAATCAAGAATATGAGATTGTTGAAGATTCTATTCCCGATAATAGTTACTACTATGGTTGCTGTTTTGGTTCCTACATCGGTTCCATTGGTTGGTATGTTGATGTTCGGTAATCTTATTAAAGAGATAGGTAGTGATACATCTCGTCTGTTTGATGCTGCCAGCAATAGTATTATGAATGCTGCTACAGTATTCTTAGGACTCTGTGTCGGTGCTACAATGACGGTTGATGCTTTCCTTAACTGGACTACTTTAGGTATTTTGGCAGGTGGATTCTTGGCTTTCTGCCTTTCTATCTCCGGTGGTATCTTCCTTGTAAAACTGTTTAATCTATTCAGTAAGCAGAAGATCAATCCTCTGATTGGTGCAACGGGTTTGAGTGCGGTTCCAATGGCTTCACGTGTAGCCAATGAGATTGCACTTAAGTATGATTCCAAAAACTATGTGCTGAATTACTGTATGGCAAGTAATATATCAGGTGTTATCGGATCGGCTGTTGCTGCCGGTATACTGATTTCTTTCCTGTCATAGCATTAAAGGTATTATATAGTAAAATTAACCCCGAAAGTTTTATTGGACTTTCGGGGTTAATTTTTTACTTTCTTATTAAAGATAATTGCCTATCATGATGGAGATTATTCCGATAGGAGCAATGTACCTGACTAATAGATAAATAGACTTCAGTACCCACTTTGGGGTATTATTTTTTCCGTGATTGCTCAGTTCTGACAGATAGTCTTCCTTTTTCATGCGCCATCCGGCAAATAGTACCATTAGCAGTCCTCCGCCTGCCATAAGTACGTTTGAGGATAGCTTGTCGAAGAAATCGAATATATTGGAACCAAATATGTGCACATCTGCTAATACTCCTTGTGACAAAGAGCAGAAAGATCCAAGCATGGCACAAATAAAGAAAACAATAATTACTGATACAATTCTGCTTCTTCTCCATTCTTCTTTCACATAAGCAACGGCGGTTTCCATAAGTGATATTGAAGATGTTATGGCTGCAAGTAGAAGTGATATAAAGAACAATATGGCAATCAGGCCACCAAGTGGCATCTCGCGGAAAACTCCAGGTAGAGTGATAAAAACCAGGCCCGGACCGGCATTTATCTCTGGAGTGGAACCGTTCATTTGAGCTATCGCAAATACCGCCGGAATAATTGCAATCCCGGCTAATAAAGCGAAGATTGTATCAAACAGGGCAGTAAAAGAGGTAGTAGCCACTATGTCTTCATCGTTATTCACATACGAGCCGTATGTCAGCATGGTGCCACAACCTATGCTCAGAGAGAAGAATGACTGTCCCAAGGCATCTAGGATAACCTTTCCGTTGACTTTTGAAATGTCGGGAACAAAAAGATATCTCAGTCCTTCTGAAGAACCCGGTAGAGTAACAGAACGAATGGCTATGAGTATTATCAGAATGAAGAGTAGTACCATCATGGCTTTTGAAAACTTTTCAATTCCTTTTGAAACTCCAAATAAGAGAACAATACCTGTCAAGGCAAGAAATA
Organism: uncultured Bacteroidaceae bacterium; assembly: GCA_964646955.1. Classification (GTDB taxonomy): domain Bacteria; phylum Bacteroidota; class Bacteroidia; order Bacteroidales; family Bacteroidaceae; genus Colenecus. The sequence goes on from CAZYFO010000042.1 coordinate 4,518, forward strand.
TGTACGTATAGGTTATTGGAGAGTGGGTAGAAGTGATAAATGTCCTAAAGGTGTCGCCGTAAACGGCATCATTAGATATGAGTTGAAGTGTTGATGAGTCAATAAGGTATTTTACCGACCATCCTCCAACCACACAGTAGAAGGATAGAACGCAAACGGCAGCAAAAACGGCCAAAAAACCAATGAAATTCCATTTATTTGAACCGGATATTTTTCCAAATGCCCTAAAAGCATTTCTATGGCTTCTTCTTCCAATCAAAACTTCCGACATCAGCACCGGTAGGCATATGAATGTCAGTAGAACCAGATAGATAATAATAAATGCGGCACCACCGTTTTGTCCAACCAAATAAGGGAATCTCCACATATTCCCAAGTCCGATAGCCGAACCTGAAAGTGCCATGATTACTCCAAACCGACTTCCGAACAGTTCTCTTTTTTCCCTCTTCATCATAAATAAATCTTCTTATTAGAAGCTGGTTATTTATTAGGTATTTCCATTATTGCCTTATAAGCAGGTTTCGGGGTTCTGTCCCTATAGAATAAGAGTGGATAGTTTGTCCTATTTGGAATGGGATAACCATTTTTCCAGGACATACCATCATGCAGTCCCCAGAATGTAACACGGTCTATTTTGTCGCGTTTATCGTAGAATATCTGCATCAACTCTTTGTATCTGGCAGTCTGCTGGTCTTCAACTTCTTTGGGGAGCCCTTTTTTGTATGGATCAAAGAATATTTCGAATTCCTCCAGTTGGAATTGAGGCTCTTGTAGCGATTTGCCGATTACCTGACCTTCTTTTGTCAGAGGTAGTACGTCAATGTCCAATTCAGTAATCATTACTTTTACACCCAATGCAGCGAAGGTGTCAATAGCAGCCTTTACATATTCATTATTTGGGAAATTTAGTCCCCAATGTCCTTGTATGCCAACGCCGTCAATTCTTATACCTTCTTTCTGTAGCATTCTGACCATTCGGGCTATTCCGTCTCTTTTTGTGGGACGCCAAGCATTGAAGTCATTGTAATACAATTCTGTGCCGGGAGCATACTTTTCAGCAAACTGGAAAGCTAATTTTACTACTTCATCGCCGTTGCCGTTAAAACTGTTTACCCATGTAGTAGGTCTGTATGAACCATTGTTATCAATGATTTCATTTACAACATCCCATGCATCAACTTTTCCGGAAAAGTGACCGGCTACAGTTTCAATGTAACTGCGCATCTGCTCTACCATCTCATCATGGCTTTTTGCTGTGCCGTCGTCATTTTTGAAGAAGAAATCAGGAGTTTGGTTATGCCAGACCAATGTATGTCCGATAATAAACATTCCATTATCTTTTCCGAACTTTACAAATTGATCAGCTGCATTGAAATTCCAAACATCAGGCCTTGGATGTAAAACTTCGGCCTTCATATCGTTTTCCGATGTAATGGAGTTGAATTCATTGAGAATTATTTTCTGTGATGCGGCATCGCGCCCGTTGACGATAGATGAGTTTATTGCACATCCTATCTTAAAGGCTTTTGAATAAGTATCTTTTAGATTCTGTCCAGTGAGAGACAATCCACAATATGTCGTCAGACATATAAATACTATAGCTCTATTCATATTGGTATAATTTGTTAGTTTTGCAAATATACGTTATTTCATCAGATTCATTCATTTTTATACAAACAGAAAAATAATTTTTCCGAAGGACATCCTCCGGAGGAGGATTGCATTTCATAATAAGGTAAAGTCTTCACCCACAAAATAAGGCAATCCATCAGGATTGCCTTATTTTGTGGGTGAAGATGGATTCGAACCACCGAAGTCGAAAGACAGCAGATTTACAGTCTGCCCCATTTGGCCACTCTGGAATTCACCCCCGAAACGACAGTACGCTTATTTTGAAGTAAGACGTACTATATAATTCTCAATATCTGAAGCTTCATTTGAAGCCGGATATTCGATTTTGATACGATTGTAAAGTTTTAAAGCCTGTTCCGGTTTCTCCATTGATTCGTAAATGAGACCGGCTTGGAACAGATAATAAGGTGTTAGCAAATTATTGTCGGCTTTTTTTGCTGCTTTCAGAAAGGTCGAAACGGCTTTGTCAAGTTTATCCATTGATGCGTAGCAATTAGCTAGGGCACCAAGAATAGAAGGGCTAGCCATCTGGTCATTACCTTTGAACTTGGAGATATATTTGGCGGCAACTTCAAAGCTGTCTAACTGAGCACAACAAATACCTGCGTAAGCATTAGCCAAATTTCCAGCTTTTGTACTTCTGAATTCTTTTGCAATCTGTCCGAAGCCGATATAATCTGCTCCATCTCCTTCAAGTGCAGTTACATAATCACCATTCATAAAGTAGCCTTCACCGGGGAAGAGAGCCTCAGAAGCTTTGACCTCACGTGGTTCAGCAATCTTTGCATTGTAGAACATACCGCCTGCAATGATTACTATGATTGCGATTAATACACCGAATATTGTCTTCTTGTTATTTACGAAGAACTCTTCAGAATGTGTTAGGACTTCCTCGAGGTTGCCCTGCTTTTCCTGACTTGCAGGTTTTACTTCTTTCTTTGCCATATCAGCTATAGAATATACGTTTTTTAGCGGTTGCAAAAATAGTCATTTTTTTATCATTTGCCTCATTTTATAAGAAAAAATCCTCGAATAATCGGAAAAGAGAGGTTAACTTCGCAAAGAAAATTTTTATGCTTTGCAATTAGATCGTATTTATATATCGGATTATAGAAATCTGCAACAGGCAGATATTTGTTTTTCATCGAAAATGAACTGTTTTGTGGGTCATAATGGTATGGGAAAGACAAATCTGCTTGATGCAATATATTATTTGTCATTTTGTAAAAGTTCGCTATGCTCATTGGACTCGCAGACTATTCGTCATGGAGCTGAAGGATTCCAACTTCAAGGTTATTATTTGATGAATGATGAAAAGAGTACGATTATCAGTTGCATTACTAGATCTAAAGGTAAAAAACAGATAAAAAGGGACAGAAAGGAGTATCTGCGCTTCTCGGATCATATTGGCTATATCCCTTTGGTCTTGATATCACCGCTGGATTATGAATTGATTTCCGGTGGAAGCGATGAAAGGCGAAGATTTATGGATATGGTTATTTCTCAATATGATAAGGATTATCTTAACCAACTTATTATATATGGTAAGGCACTTCAACAACGTAATATTCTTCTTAAACAAGAATCGATGCCTGATGATGAGCTTTTTCTGATGTGGGAACAGAAGATATCCGATTGCGGAAATATCATTTTTGAGAAAAGAAGAGCCTTTTTAAACAGACTGATTCCTTATTTTCAGTCTTTGTATTCTGAGATAGGACATGAATCCGAATCTGTCTCTCTGACTTATACCTCACACGTGAGTAGAGGGAGCCTTTTGAAGCAACTTCACGATGGCAGGGCGTTGGACCGTGCCGCCGGATATACTCTGCATGGTATTCATAAAGATGAATTGGAGATGATGCTTGGCGAATACCCGATAAAACGTGAAGGGTCTCAAGGTCAGAACAAGAGCTATCTTACAGCATTAAAACTGGCTCAGTATCTTATGCTTGTTGATGTCTGTGACGGTAAAAAACCCATTTTGCTTCTTGATGACATATTCGATAAATTAGATTCTTTACGTGTTGAGAAAATATTGAAACTGGTATGTGATGACCGATTCGGACAGATTTTCATCACTGATGTGAATAGGGATCATCTTAATGGAATATTGTTGGGAATAGGTTGTGATTATAAGGTATTTGATATACAAGAAGGAATGATACAATGAAAAAGACCAATGCTGAGAGTATTAGGGACGTAATGTATCAGTACCTAAGAGAAAATGGGCTGGAGATGCCATTGAATGAATACCGTATAATTCAAGCCTGGAATGATGTTTTGGGAGATGCGATATCCCGCAATACAAAAGATCTGCGAATATATAACCAAGTCCTGTATGCCACAATAGAATCTTCAGCGTTGAAGAATGAATTGCTTATGCGAAGGACCGGTTTGATAAAAATCCTCAATGAACGCGTTGGCGCTCAAGTCATCACCAAAATAATATTTAAATAGGACTAATTATTAGGACGTTTCGAGAAAGATTCGATAGCTTTCTTAACAGTATTGTCATCACGGTTTACGAAACGAATATATTCTTGCATATCCAAAGCATTATAGATAATGTTTGCATATAGAAGAATTCTTAATTGTTTTATTGCTTCAGAAGAAGTTTTACTATCGCGTTTCACTCCATTATCCGATGCGTAGCTGATAAAATTGTTTAATGCGTTCTGCTTATCTAAGTATGAAACTATTTCATCTGCTTTCTCAAATTTTGAGAAAGCATTTCTACGGCTGTCAACGTATCTGAAGGCATATTTGTTAACCAGACTTTTTCTAACGATTGATGCGTAGTATTCCGAGTATGCGATTGTGTCCTGAGGTACAAAGAAATCAGGCATGATGCCTCCACCACCATATACCGTACGTCCGGCCTTGGTTTTGAAGATTTCATTTTCATTTAGTTTGACACTATCGGCAGAGAAGAATTCTCCATGTTCATATCTCTTTACTATATCCATAGCATAGTCTTCATCATCGGTACCATAAGGTTTCTGAATACAACGTCCGGAAGGTGTATAGTAACGTGCTATGGTAAGTCTTATACTTGAGCCGTCTGTAAACTCTATAGGTTCCTGGACAAGTCCTTTGCCGAAAGAACGGCGTCCTACAACAAAGCCTCTATCATTGTCTTGAATAGCTCCCGTGAATATCTCACTGGCAGAAGCAGAGCTTTCATCTATTAGTACGACAAGAGGCAAATCCTGATAACGACCGCGACCATTTGCATATTGAGCGGCATAAGGGCTATGAACACCTTGTGTATAAACAATCATTTCACCTTTAGGCAGAAACTCGTTTACCATTTGAATTACTGCACCTAAATATCCTCCGGTATTACTACGTAGATCCACGATTAGCTTTTTCATGCCCTCCTTGCTCAGTTTAGCCAGTCCGGTCATCATCTCAGTGTATGTGGTCTCTCCGAATTTATTGATTACGATATAACCGATTTCCTTATTCATCATATATGCGGCGTCGACACTTTTAACCGGTATCTCTCCGCGTTCTATTGTGAAGTCAATAAGATTATCGTCGCCATTCCTTAACACACTTATCTTAACTTCAGTACCGCTAGGACCCTTCAAGTTCTTAACAACATCCTCGCTTTTGATATTTTTTCCCGTAAAGAGAGAATCATTGATCTTTATTATTTTATCGCCGGCCAAAACTCCGACTTTCTTTGAAGGACCACCATTTATTACACTGTTGACACGTATTGTATCTTCCTGGATGGAGAATTGAACACCTATTCCAGAGAAACTACCGTGCAACTCATTATTACTTTCTTGAGTCTCTTCCGCAGGATAATAAGCCGAGTGAGGATCCAACTCACTTAGAATCAAAGGTAATACCATGTTTACTAAAGAATCGACATCGACGGAATCAACATAACTTTTATCTATAGCATTCAACAGAGCACTGACTTTATTGCCTTTACCAATACTTTTGAGCGCATATTCAATTTGAACATTTTGTTTTTTCCAAAGGTATAACATGATCTCACTGCCTATCAATATTCCAATAACAATCCATATTGCTACATGTAAAACTTTTTTGAATGTTGGTTTCATTTGAACAGTGATATTATGAATTTACATCTAAAAATACTACTTCTATTCCCGCTTTCCTCAAAAGGTCCACTCCGTCGGTCAAGCGGTATTGCTCTGTATAAACAACTCTCTTGATACCTGATTGAATAATCAGTTTTGCACATTCGATGCAAGGAGACGAAGTTACATAAAGTGTGGCTCCATCGCTACTGTTGTGGGAACGTGCCAACTTGGTTATTGCATTGGCTTCAGCATGTAGAACATATGGCTTAGAGATATTGTTTTCATCTTCACAAATATTCTCGAATCCGGTAGGCGTTCCGTTATACCCATCAGATATAATCATTTTGTCTTTTACTACCAACGCTCCAACCTGACGCCTTTTACAATATGAATTTTCTGCCCAAATCAATGCCATACGGGCATATCTCTTATCTAAATCAATTTGCTTATGATTATTGTTGTCATTCATTTTCAATACTAGTTCTTATATGTTTAATTTTTCCAAGGCAGGTATGATTATTGCTTTACGCCTTAGTTCTACTTTTCCTTCGGCATTCAATCTGTTTAATTCTCTTGATACATTGATTCTTGTCGTGTCAACCAATATTGCAAAATCGTTCATCTTGATTTGCAAACGTTTCTCTCCTGACGGAACCTCCGAAAGTCCCTGAATGAATCTTGTCATGCGTTCAGGTAGAGTAAACTCTCTCCTGCTCCAAATGAATTTGTCTAAATTCTGAGCTCTACTACTCAGCATGTTTAAAAGATTCATTCTGCATATGTTGTATTTGTGGAATTCAGAATAAATATACTGTTTGTTGATTCTTAGAATGCTTGTGTTGGACAAAGACGAATAACTGCGAGTGTATTTTGCCGATATGCCGAACATCGAATACGGTTCAAGCAGATAAGGTGCGTCAATTACTTCCTCAAATGTAAAATTACCCTCTTCCGAATACTTGGAGCTTAATAATTTGCCGCTTATAAGAAAAACAAAACTATCGCATTCGTCTCCAGCCGAGACAATGCTTGTACATTCATCATATCTGCGGAATTCCAACTTAACCTTTTGAAGGACGTTGTTGAAGTCTTGCTCAGCAATTCCCCTAAAGAGGGGCAGTTGAAGAAGCGTATCGTACATCGAATAATCCATCTCTCACATTATTTTTGTCAAAGATAATGCAAATGAGAACAGAAGCCAAGTTTACTTGGATTATGTCGAATGCAGCTTATCTTCGAATTTTCTTTCAAAGATAATGCAAATGAGAACAGAAGCCAAGTTTACCCCAGATTATGTCGAATGCAGCTTATCTTCAAATTTCGTTTCAAAGTTAGTTATTATGAGCATATTCGGGGTTTCAAGCTATCACTTTTTTGTTTTCAAAAGAACTATTTTGAGAATTATTGATTTTAAGGGTTGAAAAATGGTGTTTTTATTTTGCAATAGAGATAGATAATACATACATTTGAACAAAATTATAATAGCGAGGTTATGAAACAATTAAAAGGTTCAAAGACTGAAGCAAATCTTCAGTCTGCTTTTGCAGGAGAGTCACAAGCTCGAAATAAATACAGCTATTTTGCTTCCCAGGCAAAAAAAGAGGGATACACTCAAATATCTTCCATTTTTGAAGAGACTGCCAATAATGAAAAGGAACATGCCAAAATTTGGTTTAAACTCCTAAAGGGCATAGGTTCAACTGTTGAAAACCTTAAAGCAGCAGCTGACGGTGAAAATTATGAGTGGACCGATATGTACGCCGGTTTTGCTAAAGAAGCCGATGAAGAGGGCTTTATCGATATTGCCAGATTATTCCGTGGCGTAGCTGCAATTGAGAAGGAACACGAAGAAAGATATCGTGCTCTCTTAAATAATGTGGTAAATAATAGAATCTTTATTAAGGAAGATGTTGTAATTTGGCAGTGCAATAACTGCGGCCATATAGTAATAGGTAAGGAGGCACCGGAGGAATGTCCGGTTTGTTCGCATCCGAAGGCCTATTTTCAGGTGAAGAATGAAACATACAAATAAAAATTTATGATGGAAACATTTGCAACTTTTGACGGCTTATTAAAAGCATTTTGGATAATAGCTGGAGCTTCAAGCTTAGTGTTCATTATCCAGACCATTCTGACCTTTATCGGTCTAGGTACTGATTCGGATTTTGATACCGGAGTTGAAGGACTTGATGATGGTGGATTCAATGGGGTATTCTCCTTTAGGAATCTAATCAATTTTTTCTTGGGTTATGGTTGGACCGGTGTCGTTCTATATGAAGACGTTAATTCTAAAGGATTGCTACAAGCTTTTGCTATTGGAGTTGGCATCCTATTTGTAATAGCATTTTTATTATTGTTCAAGCAGATGATGAAACTGTCACATGACGGTACTTTTCAATTAAAAGAGACTGTTGGCATTATTGCAGATGTCTACTTGCGAGTTCCGGCCAGCCGTAAAGGAAAAGGTAAGGTTCAACTTAGTGTACGTGGTTCAGTTCATGAGATTGATGCCGTGACGGACGATTCGGAGGAGATTCCTACCGGAGGTAATGCTAAAGTAATGGAGGTTATAGGAGATGATGTTGTATTAGTTTCAAAAACATTTTAATATAAATAATTCATGGTTAATGTAACAATTCTAATTGTGATTGCGGTAGTATTGGTTTTTATACTATTCGCTACTATCATTCGCAGGTACAGACGTTGTCCGTCGGACAAGATTCTGGTTGTTTATGGAAAGACCGGAGGCGGTTCTGCCAAGTGTATTCACGGTGGAGGTAAGTTTGTATGGCCTGTTATTCAAGACTATGCATACTTGAGTCTGACTCCTATCTCTATTGATGCTAATCTGACCAATGCATTGAGTCGTCAGAATATTCGTGTAGATGTACCTTGCCGTTTTACTGTTGGTATCTCAACCGAATCTGATAGTATGAACAATGCTGCTGAACGTCTTTTGGGATTATCTGCAGATGAGATTCAAGAACTGGCTCGTGATATTCTGTTCGGTCAGCTTCGTTTGGTTATTGCCACGATGACTATTGAGGAGATTAACTCTGACCGTGATACATTCTTAGATAAGATCTCTACCAATGTTGAGGTCGAACTAAAGAAAATTGGTCTTCGTCTAATCAATGTCAACGTTACCGATATCAAAGATGAGTCAGGCTATATCCAAGCTTTAGGTAAAGAGGCTGCTGCCAAGGCTATCAATGAAGCTAAGGTAAGTGTGGCTGAGCAGGATAGAAACGGTGAAATCGGTAAGGCTGAAGCAGTTAGAGAGACTCGTATTCGTACCTCTCAGGCAAATGCCGTTGCTGTTAAGGGTGAAAATAATGCAAAGGTTGATATAGCTAATTCTGATGCATTCCGTCGTGAAAAAGAGGCTGAAGCTCTGCGTTTAGCTGTTACAGCTGAGAAGGTTCAGCAGGCTAAGGCACTTCAAGACTCATATGTCGCTGAGCGTGATGCCGAGTTGGCTCGTGCTGACCGTGAACGTTCTACTCAACAGGCAAATATCCTTGTTTCTCAGGAGATTGATAAACAGCGTGTTATTATTGCAGCTCAGGCTGAGGCTGAAAAAGTTAGAGTAAATGCTAAAGGTCAGGCTGATGCCATATTCGCAAAAATGGAGGCTGAGGCTAAGGGTTACTATGAGATACTAACCAAACAGGCTGCAGGTTATGAGAAGATGGTTGATGCAGCCGGTGGTGATGCTTCAAAGGCATTTATGCTGTTGCTCTCTGAGAAGATGCCTGAACTTGTTAAGACTCAGGTTGAGGCTATCAAGGGTGTCAACATTGATCACGTTACTGTTTGGGATTCTGGTAATGGTGCCGGAAAAGATGGAAAAGGCTCGACAGCTAATTTTTTGAGCGGACTGATGAAGTCTATTCCTCCGATGGCGGATCTGTTTAACTTGGCAGGTTTGGATCTTCCGGAATATTTGGCCAAGAAAAAAGAAGATACAGTATCTGCAGTTGAGGCTGAAGAGGTTACTGCTGAAGAAAAGTAGGCTAACTAATATCGATATTTAAAAGAGCGTCCAAAAAGTCTTGGACGCTCTTTTTTAATGATTATACTATTATGAATATAGAGTAAGGTATAGCTCTGATGCTTAAAATTTGGAAGTATTCCATAAATAATTGCTTTGAAAGAGTTTTATTATTGTTATATATGT
>CAZYFO010000043.1:0-14358 GCA_964646955.1 uncultured Bacteroidaceae bacterium
GAGATAAATAATAATAAAGTAATCCTTCTCATAATTGCATCAATTACTGAATTTTATGTTTGTTAATGGCTCAAAGTTATGGACCATTTATGAATAAACATAATATTTCTAATAATTTCTTGGTCTCAAAGTAGTACCTAACTCATTGATTATCAGTACCAATTTTCACAAAAAAGTCTCACTAAACTAAATTGTTGATTACCAGCAACTTAGCACAAGCAATATATTAATGCATTGATATACAAGGAATTATTGTAGAAATCTCAATAAATAATCCTTATTTCCACAATCTGAGTTATTAATTCTTACTCTCAATCTGTATCTTCTTGTAGCTATGTTGTGAGGATTGTCATCAAGTAATATACTGATGACTTTATTTGAGAAACCTATTATGGTATAACACAATAATCGATAATCGGATTCTTTAACGCCTGGAATGCAATTACGTAATTTAGACATTATATTATCATTGTATTCATTAACCGTGTTTTCTATTTTCATATAATACTCATTATCCTTACTGAATTTGTCAATCGTGCTTTTGAAGTCCGACAAAAACTTCTTTCCGCCTTTCTCTGTATCGCAAAGTTCATAATAAGTATCACCAAGATGATTTATTTCCTCAAAATAATATAGAAGTTGTTTCTTTGCCTGATATAACGTTTTTGAGATATTCTGTTCACTCGTATTCTTAATATCATTTATTATGTTTAAATGTTGTTCTATCTCAAGATCTTTTTTGTTCAAACTTTTTCTAAATAATATAATAACAAGAGATATAATCAGTATTACTATAGTTATTATGCATATCATAAAGTATTTTGAAACTTTCAATCTATAATTATAGAAATCCGATTTGTCTTTATAGTATTTTTTCTGGGCTGCCAGCATTGGCTGGCTAAGCAGATTTACTAGTGTTTTTCTTTGAATGGAAATGCCTTTCCATAAATCGTCCAATGATTTATCAAATTTACCCAGACCTTCATAAACATGTGAAGATTCATAAAACAAAGCCACCGAGTCACCAGTATTTGTTATATTTTTCCAGGCCTGTTTAATTAATATTTCAGCACTGTCAGGTCTGTTTGTTAATGCATACATATGAGCTATTGAACCCAATAAGTATGGTTCCATATCTTCAAAATCGACGGATTTGCATATGGTGTTTTTTAATATCTTCACTGAATCGATATCTCCTTTTGCCATTCTGAGTATTGTAAGATCTGAAAGACACTCAAACGCAATTAATGTATCCTTGGCCTCTTTCGCTCTATTAAGAGCATCTGTAAGATATTTCGAACTCTTTTCGAAGTCCATAAGACTAAAATATTCCAAACCGATATCCAACAGACTATAATATTCATGCTTTGACTTTCCAGCTTTCTTATAATATTCATATGAATTTAGATAGGAAGACAGAGCTTTATCATGATCAAAAAAATTCAGATATATGTCACCCAACTGGGAATACAGAAGACCCGAGAGATAGTCATCGGAAAGTTCTTCTATAAGTGTCTCTGCATCGGAATATGCCAGTACAGCTTTGGTATAATCACGAGCGTTACTGTATATTCTCCCACTATAATATAATGACAGAAACTTGTACCTGACATTTTTCCTGTTACAATAGTAATCTACAGCTATATTTATTAGAGAATCATTGGTTAAGTCAATATAATTCTTATCAAGTGCCTGTGAATACAACAATGCATAACGTGCCCTATTACGCTCAGTTCGTATATTCCCAGAATCTATGGTTTTGAGCATTGTCAACGAAGAATCAGGACGATCTATCATGCAGGCTTCAGCTGAATCCAATGTGTTTGATACTTTTTCGCTGCAACAGGTAAAGAAAGGTATTACCAGTATGGCCAATATCATTACCGAACGGCTAAAGGATACACCCAAACTATAATTATGATTCATTATAAAATTTAAGACTTATTGTAGTTGCAAATATAATGTAAGTCGAGAGTAAATAAAAGCAATTCTATCCGTTTTTATTTGAAATTCAAAATTAGATTGTAGAGTTATTTCTATAACTCAAAAAAATATTAGAACTGATAATAATCTAAAGCAAGTAACTTACTGAAAGTATAGAAAAATCAGTAATACACAGAATACACTATTTGATTGGGCTTGTTTGTCTAAACAGTACGTCCAATTCGTTTTTATATTCGTTCGCCGATCCTGATAGTTTCTGGAGTAACCTGGATTTTCTTGTAGCAATAGTACCCTTATCTTCATTTAGTAGAATACTTATAGTAGAACTGGAAAAGCCATATAGTATAAGACAGCTCAAATCCCCAAAACAATATAACTAATTGATTGTCAATACAATTTTCTCACCAAAAGAGGCGCTGTCGATATCAATCAATTGAAAATAAACAATTTAAGCCCCAAATCGTTAGGGCTTAAACATAAATATTTGCATAAAAGAAATTACACCATGAATTCCAAGAACAGTTCTCTATTCTTACTGTCGCAGTTACTGATTTTCGTGCGAAGTCGAGATTTCCTTGTAGCTATGTTCTGAGGTTTGTCATCTAGTAATATGCTGATGAATCTATTTGAGAAACCGATGATGTTGTAACACAATAGTTGATAATCTACCTCTTTTATACCGGGAATATCATTTCTTAGTTTCGACATTACGTCATTGTTGTATTCGTTTACGGTATCCTCCAGCCTCATATAGTATTGTTTGTCTTTGCTGAACTTCTCAAGAGTGCTTTTGAAGTCAGACAAAAACTTGTTTCTGCCCCTCTCGGTATCCGTAAGTTCATAATACGCATCACCTATTTGGCTTACCCGCTCAAAATAATAACTCATCTGTTGCTTTGCCTTGTGTAACGTTTTGGATATATTCTCTTCACTCGTACTCCTTATCTCATTGATTATGTTGATGTATCGTTCTATCTCAAGATCTTTTTGGTTCAAACGCTTTCTAATTAACACTACAGAAAGAGATATAATCAATACTACTATGGATATTATGCATACCATGAAGCGTTCCGTTACTTTTAGCTTATAATTATATGAATTCGATTGGTCTTTATAGAAATCTTTTGGGGCAGAAAGTATCGGCTGGCTTAACTTATCTCTAAGGAGATTATCTTGTAATGATACTCCTTTCCTTAAATCGGACAACGATTTCTTGAAATCACCTAGATTCTCGTAAACTTTTGCCGTTTTAAAATAAAAGTCTGCTGAGTCACTTTTATTTTCTGTAGCGTTCCATCCATATTTTATCAAGATCTCAGCGCTGTCAGGTTTATTACTAAGTGAATACATCTGGGCTAATGATCCTAATAAGCGTGGCCCCATATATCCAAAATCGAAGGATTTGCATATCGAATCTTTCAGCACTCTTACAGAATCAACATCTCCATGAGCCATTCTTAGTATTATAAGATTAGACAGACAATCAAAAATATATGATGAATCTCCTAATTCTTTCGCTCGCCTAAGAACTTCGTTCATACATTTCTGACCGTTTTCAAAGTCATTCAGATTCATATATCCCAAACCGATATCAAAGACGCAATAACATTCATGCTCCGGCTTTCCCGCTTTATGATAATATTCGTATGACTTCTGAAAGGCTGGCAGAGATTTTTCATAATCAAACACATCATGATATATGTCGCCCAATTGAGTATATAGAAAACCTACCATAATGTCCTCCGACATTTCATCTGCAAGTGTCTCTGCTTCGGAAAAAGAGACTATCGCTTTGGACAATTCCCCGGCATTAGCATATATTCGTCCACTGTAATATAACGAGAGAAACTTATTTCTGACATTTTTCCTATCATAATAGTAATCTAAAGCAATGTTGATTATAGAATCATCGGTTAAATCAATATAGTTTATGTCAAGTGCCCGCGAATATAACAAAGCGTAACGTGCTCTGTTGCGTTCGAGACGAATTGTTCCGGGGTCAATTGTTTCAAGTAATGCCAATGAAGAGTCAGGACGGTACGTAACGCAGGATTCAGCAGCATCCATTGTTTTTGAGATTCTGTTACTGCAACTGAAGAAAAAAGACAATAATACAATAGCCAGTACAATTAATGAACGACTAAACGACATACCCGACACGAAATAATTATTATGACACATAATAACATCTAATATAATGTATCTGCAACAAGAATCACTTTTTTCAAACAGATAATTCCAAGAATAATTCTACTTTCTTGGAATCATACCAATTACGCCATGAACTCCATGAACAGTTCTCTATTCTTACTATCACAGTTGATAATTTTTGTGCGAAGTCGAGATTTTCTTGTAGCTATGTTTTGAGGTTTTTCATCAAGCAATATACTGATGAATCTGTTTGAGAAACCTATGATGATATAACATAATAGTTTATAATCGGATTCCTTAATACCTGGAATATCATTTCTTAGTTTCAACATTACGTCATCGTTATATTCGTTAACGGTATTCTCCAGTTGCATATAATACTGTTTGTCTTTACTGAACTTCTCAAGAGTGCTTTTGAAGTCAGATAAGAACTTGTTTCTGCCTTTCTCCGTATCCGTGAACTCATAATAAGCATCACCTATCTGGTTTACCTGCTCAAAATAGGAACTCATCTGTTGCTTTGCCTTAAGTAAAGTTTTGGATATGTTCTCCTCGTTCGTATTCCTAATCTCATTTATTATGTTTATGTGTCTTTCAATCTCAAGGTCTTTTTCGTTCAAACGCTTTTTAAATAGCACAATAGCAAGAGTTATCATCAATATTATTATGGCTATTATGTATATCATGAAGCATCTTGTAACTTTCAGCTTATAATTATATGACTCAAACTGGTCTTTATAGTAATTCTTCTGGGCAGAAAGTATCGGCTGACTAAGCAGATTTCTAAGTACTTTGTTTTGGGCGGAAACAGCATCCCATAAATTGGACAACGCTTTCTTGAGATCACCTAGACTCTCGTAAACATTTGACGAGTCATAATATAATGATATAGAATCATTTGCACTAATCACATTCTTCCATGCCTGATTAATCAATATCTCAGCGCTGTCAGGTTTATTATTTAGGGCATACATACGGGCGAATGAGCCCAATAATTGTGAGCCCATATCCTCAAAGTCGACAGATTTACAGAGTGTGTTTTTCAGCACTTCTACCGAATCGACCTCTCCATTAAACATTCTGAGTATAGCTAGATTTGACAGACAGTCCAATACAAGTGATGTATCTCCGGCCTCTGTTGCTCTATTAATAGCCTCATTAAAATATTTCTGACCATTTTCGAAGTCATACAAATTCAAATATTGCATACCAATATCCAATAAGCAATAATATTCGTGCGTGGACTTTCCTGCTTTATGGTAATATTCGTATGACTTTTTATAGGATGACAGTGATTTGTCATAATCATATACAATATGATATATGTCGCCCAGTTGAGTATACAAAAGGCCTGGCAGATAGTCATCTGACAATTTATCTACAAGTGTCTCCGCATCGGAATATGAGATTATCGCTTTGGTATAATCCCCGGCATTAGTATATATTCGTCCACTATAGTACAATGATAGAAACTTGTACCTCACATTTTTCTTATCATAATAATAATCTAAAGCTATGCTGATTATCGAATCATCGGTTAAATCAATATAGTTTTTGTCCAATGCCTGTGAATACAACAATGCATAACGCGCTCTATTTGCTTTTGAACGTATTTCATCATAATTTATGGATTCAAGTAATACCAATGAAGAGTCGGAAGGGTCCGTCATACAAGACTCAGCGACATCCATTGTTTTTGAGATTCTTTTGCTGCAACAGGTAAAAACAGGTAATGACAATATGGCCAATAAAATTACTGAGCAACTAAATGAGATACCCGAACCCAAATTTTTATTATGATTCATTATGACATTTAACGATTATTGTATCTGCAAATATAGTGCAACTTTAAAGCAAAAAAAAGCAAATTTGTTTGTTTTTCTTTGAATATCTAAATTCGATTGTTGAGTTTTATCAATTATTTCGTTTTTCCAAAACTTGGCTGATAATCTACTCCAGAAGAACATGAAAGTACCAAATCAACAACGTATAAACTCAAACAAAAGAAATGATATTAAGCCTTCACAAAAAAACGAAATGTGAGAGGCAAAGAACCCAACACATTTCGTTTAACTCTCAAATAGATTCTATTCCTACAATTAGTCCAATTTAAAATTTACTGGAACTGTGAATTTTACTCTGACTGCTACACCGCGTTGTTGGCCGGGATTCCAGGTAGGCATCGAAGAGATTACTCTTTTTGCTTCCTCGTCAAGATCTTTATTCACGCTCTTAACGATTTCGGCATTAGAAATCTTGCCGTCAGCCTCAACTATAAATTGTACTAACACTCTACCTTGGATTTTCTCTTTCTTACAATTCTCAGGATATTTGAGGTTTTTGATCACATAATCATTTAATGCAATCGTTCCTCCGGGGAACTCAGGCATCACTTCAACTACCTGAAATGGTTCGTCATTACTTAATTTAAAATTTATAGGAAGGGTATATTTTACTCGAACAGGGACATCGCCATTATATCCCGGAGTCCAGTCGGGCATAATGGAAATGACTCTTGTTGCTTCATTGTCCAGCCTTTCTTCTACCGATTTTACTATTGCAACATTCGATATTGACCCATCCTTCTCTATAATAAACTCCACCATGACACGTCCCTGGATATTTTCATCTCTGCAGGAAGCCGGATACTTGATATTTTGCCTTAGGAAATGGTCTAATCCCAACACACCTCCTTGGAACTCAGGCATTTTGTTAACTACCGTAAAGACTGAATCTTCAGCAACCTGAGTTGAAAAGACGTTTGAGACACTTACATTGAGTAGCTGAGATGTCAGTGAAGAAGCTTTTGTTGAGGCGAATGTAAATACAAAGAGCAGTGAAACCGGAATTACATATAGCAATTTCAGTCTGGCCCATGGGCCGGTCGGTTTTTTAATCATCATAATAATACGTTTTTTGGTTGAACAATTATTTAAGTTGTTAGCTAATGTGCATAGTTTGTTTCCTATGGCTTTTTCTATTATGAGTTCTTGATAACTCTGCATAGAGATTCCTTTTCTTATTACTGTAGCATCTGCCTGATATTCATGAACAGCCTGAATCTCGCGTTTTAGAAGCCATGAAGCCGGATTGAACCATTGTAAGATGACAAAGAGTTGGGCAAATATAAGATCTATAGAGTGCCTATATGCAATATGTGCTTTTTCATGTGATATTATCGGCTCATTATTGTTTTTCCAATCTTCATAAGACATATATATTTTGTTCATCCAGCTGAATGGTCCTATCTCAGACTCGCTCAAATAAATGCATGTACCGTCTTCCATTCTCTTTTTCTCGCATCGGTCGATAAACTTTTTCATTCTGATAAGAGAAATGATATTTTTCATGACAAAAAATAATAGTCCGGCCAGATATACCAATAACAAGTAGTCTGCCCATGCAGGGGCCGGTTCGGAATTCGCGTCCATGATTATCTGGCCGCCAAACGGTTGCTCTACAGATATATTAGCCATACCCTCTGTCCTTTTAAAATGATTAATGTTATAGGAAACGAAAGGCATTATGGCGGACAATCCCAATATGAACAGCAGAGCTATCCTGTTGAATCTATGCAGTGTGTCATGACTAAGCAAAAGTTTATAAAACAGATAAAATGCCGCCAGACACAATGCGGATTTTATTATATATATGAATAGAGTTGCCATATATTATTTCTCGCGTTTAAGTAATTCTATCAGTTCATCGACCTCTTTTGCAGAGAGTGATTCCTCTTTGACAAAGAAGCTCAACAGTGAAGATGTAGATCCTTTAAAGAATCGGTCTTTTACCTCCCTCATATACAGTTTTGTGTATTCAGCCTTTGACATTAACGGATAGTAGCAATGCTTTTTCCCTAAACTGTCATAAGCCAGATACTCTTTCTCTACAAGAATACGTAGAAAAGTCAATACCGTATTGTATGCCGGAAGAGGTTCGTCGAAATGAGATAGCACATCGTTGACGCTACCTTTATGAATATCCCACATAATATTCATAATTTGCAATTCTGCCTTCGTCAGTTCTTTTTGTTTTTTCATCCTACTAAGGTTTTAGTTTGTTGAATGAGCAAAAGAAGAATTTTATTTCAACTGTACCAACTAAAACTTTAAGAAATATGCTCAAAACGCTGAACTTTAACTGTTTTTATTAGTAGGAAAACCATATCAGTCGATTTTTTTTAGTTGATTAGATTTGTGTTATAGGTCGTAAAAATGGAGCTAAGAGTTGATCAATAGTGCATAATGAAAAAAAGTACATTGATTTGTTAGCTGCTTAAAGAAATTGTAGTACTTTTGCTCCGCCGTTACGAGATAACGGCATAATTCAAATCAATAACAAATAAAAAAGAGAAACTATGGCAGCAAAAATCAGATTGCAGAGAAAAGGTCACAAATCTTATGCATTCTACTCAATCGTCATTGCCGACTCAAAAGCTCCACGTGATGGAAAATTTATTGAAAAGATTGGTACTTACAATCCTAATACCGATCCTGCTACAATAGATTTGAATTTCGAGAGAGCCCTTTATTGGGTAATGGTAGGTGCAGAGCCAACTGACACCGCACGTAACATTCTTTCTAAGGAGGGTGTATACTTGATGAAGCACCTCAAGGGTGGCGTTCAGAAAGGCGCTTTCAACGAAGAAGCAGCTCAGGCAAAGTTTGATGCTTGGAAACAGGCTAAGGACAGTTCTTTGAACAGTGTTATTTCAAAGAAAGAACAGAGCAAGCGCGATGAGTTGAAAGCAAAACTCGAAGCTGAGAAGAAAGTAAATGAAGCAATAGCAGAGAAAGTTGCAAGGAAGCAAGCTGAAGCAAAAATAGCAGCTCAAGCAGTTGAGGCTGAAAGTGCTGAAGTTCCTGCTGAGACTCAGGCTGAGGCTCCGGCTGAAGCTTAATACTTCAAAAAAATCAATGCAAATCCTCGGTTCCTATCAGGCTCCGGGGATTTGTTATATAATCTATACATGTTCCAAAACCGTAATCCTATGATTATTTCTGAATTCTTAAAGAGAAAAAACATTGTGTTTTCTGCCAAAAGATACGGTATAGACGCGATGAGTGCCATGGCACAGGGTCTGTTTGCATCGCTTCTTATCGGTACTATCATTTCAACCATTGGAGAACAATTAGACATTGAAATGTTGGTCAAATTAGGAGGATATGCAAAAAGTGCCGCAGGGCCTGCTATGGCAGTAGCTATCGGTTATGCACTGCAAGCCTCTCCATTAGTCTTGTTTTCATTAGTTGCCGTTGGTGCAGCAAGTAATTCATTAGGTGGAGCCGGTGGCCCTTTGGCTGTTCTTGTAATCGCCATTATAGCTGCCGAATTCGGAAAAGCCGTATCAAAAGAGACTAAGATAGATATTCTGGTGACTCCGTTGGTGACTATCGCCATTGGCGTGGGATTGGCATTCTGGTGGGCTCCGGCCATTGGCAACGCAGCTAGTGCCGTTGGCCAGTTAATTATGTGGGCGACAACGAAACAACCTTTTATCATGGGTGTATTGGTTTCTGTAATTGTGGGTGTAGCTCTTACTCTCCCTATCAGCTCTGCCGCCATCTGTGCTGCATTGAGTCTGACCGGCCTGGCTGGTGGTGCGGCATTGGCAGGATGTTGCGCTCAGATGGTAGGATTTGCCTTCCTGAGTTTCAAAGAAAACAGATGGAGCGGACTCATTTCCCAAGGTCTGGGCACCAGCATGTTACAGATGGGTAACATTGTACGCAATCCACGCATATGGATTGCCCCTACTCTGGTATCTGCCATAACAGGACCGTTAGCTACGTGCCTATTCCATATTGAGATGAATGGCCCTGCTATTGCATCAGGTATGGGCACATGTGGTATGGTAGGTCCGATAGGCCTCTATACCGGATGGATAAATGATATTTCCACCGGAGTAAAATCCGCAATAACAGCAATGGACTGGACAGGTATGGCAATTATTTGCATAATCTTACCGGCAGTTCTGACTCCTATGATAGGCTCTGTATTACGAAGGATTGGGTGGATAAAAGAGGGCGATCTCAAACTTGAGGCATAAGAGTCTATAGCAGAATAAAAAATCCGGAGAGTCCTTTTGAATATGGACTCTCCGGATTTTTATTATAATCAGATACTTTTATTCGGGTCTGACCAATCTTACATGGAATATTCTTCCTGCAGATGTAGATGCCGCGCTCTGGAATCTTACTGTCACGGTTTTCTTTCCGTTCAAGAGTGTCTCAGGAAGAGCATATACTACGTCTACAAATTCCTGTTTATTCCATTTACGGAACAGTTTCTCCGATACTATCTTTTCTCCGTCAACAAGGATGTCGAATGAATTGTTACGTTCGGATTCATTTCCCCAGTAATGTATCATAAGAGACAAGTCTGTACGGCCTTCAGTATTCATTGTATATTCAAAGAAGCCTCCGTTTACAGCATTACGCCATGGCTCACCCTCAAAATTACCTTTCGAAGAGTTCTCATTTTTCATCTGATGGTCTACCTCCGGCTGTTGTTCTCCCGGCTGGACAGCATCTATTGTACGTTCGTCAAGTGCCAGCCTGGCAGCCTCTTCAGCTCGCAGATTCTCCTGATATCCTACATAATCTGACGGAGTCATAGTGAGGTAGTATATGGAGTAGCGGCTATCATGAATTCTGAAGAACGGCTCCAATTTCGCATCAGCCCACTTACCCTGAAAAAGATTAGGCACTGTATATGTCATGGATGCACCTTCTACCGGACGGGCATTTTCAATGGCCTGAGTTATCTGAGACTCTGAACCTACAATGAATGGAGCATCAAATGCCGATATAAGACGGCCTGATGCAATATGTCCCCAACGCGAATCATCTGCAACAATTCCGGCCATATCTTCGGTACCTGTCTTTACACCAAGCAAAATCGGGCCTTTCTTTATGGCAATATAATCATTAACGTTCTCGATTTTTTCAACATGCATCTTCATCTTCATGCTTATCTCAACAACGTCGCCATCTTTCCATGTTCTATCTATGACAATGTATTCGGATGCTTTGGCGTTTTCAGCATAGTCAATGCCTCCACACATCACCTTCATATCACCCGGTGTAACCCATCCCGGACAACGTACCATCATGCGAAATGCTGTCTTTCTTTTTACATTGACAGTAATCTTACTGTTTTCACTATCCGGAAATGAAGTATTCTGAGTCAATACCACTTTTTTATATTTCCATTGAAGTTTTGAGGCGATAAAGAGATTGACATACAGGTCATCAACTTCGTGAGAATAGATGAACTCTCCATATTTTCCATGATTCTCCATACCTGTACCTACACAACACCACATGCCCTCATTCGGTTGAGAATAGACTCTATAGTGTGCCGGACGGGCCGGTGTAAAATATACATATCCTCCGTGTTCCGGATGTTGTGTCGATAGTATATGATTGTATAGTGCATTCTCATAAAAGTCTGCATATTCAACCTTAGGATTCATTCTAAACAGATTCTCCGTTAGTTTCAGCATGTTATGGGTATTACACGATTCAGGACCTTCGCGCTCCTCTACGTAACTTTTATTATCAGATACTGAGGGGAAATGTTCTCTACGGCTGTTTCCTCCAAAGGCGATGGAACGGTGGTTAGCCACTCTATCCCAGAAGTAATCTGAGGCAAGTAGATAATCCGAATCATCCGCAACCTCTGCCACTCTGGAAAAACCAACTACTTTTGGAACCTGAGTATTGGCATGCTTGTTATCCATATTATCAACACCGGCTAACATGCTGTCAAACAACTGATGATGTGTAAAACGCTTTGCCGTCTCCAGGTATTTCTTATCTCCGGTCATCTGATAAGCATCTGCGTATACCTCATTCATTCCTCCGTATTCGGTATTAAGCATTTGCTCCATCTTCTCATCGGATAATCCACTTGTTACGGATATACCCCAATCGCATAAATCCAGGAACATCTGTCTGGCCATTTTGTTTCCGGTATAAAGCCATGCATCGCGAAGACCTGCAAATATTTTGTGAACATTATACCATGGAACCCAATACCTGCCGATGATATCGATATTGCCGTTCTTAACCTCGGACCATATTTTCTTACTGTCAGGTACACCACCTATATATCCATCGCCACTGGCATCCTGACAACGTTTAAGTTCTGAAAGCATGTATTCCATGCGTTTCAAGCACTCTTGGTTTCCGGTTGAAGCATAATGAATGGCCATGGCAGACAGATAGTGCCCACCCATATGACCATCCAAACCAGCCCAGTTGGGAAACAGCTCACCTTTCGGTTCCAATCCTGCCTGAATAAAGAATGGAGCCAGTAGGCGATCAACATCGTACTGCAGAAGGACCTCCACATTCAGGTCCTGTGCATGTTTAAACGGACCATCCAGCAGTTCTACATCACTCAGGGCAAAGGTATTGATATACAGTTTATCCTGGGCTTTAATCGGAGAAACGATCAAAGCCGCCAATGCCATTGGAATTAATAATTTTGCAATCTTCATTTGGTTAGTAATTTAGATTAGTATTTATAAGTTTAATCGTTAATAAGTTTTCTGTAACGGATACGTTTCGGCTCTTCATAGCCCAGTTGCTTGGTCTTGTACTCTTCATAATCGCTATAAGAACCTTCGTAGAAGACTACCTCGCTGTTTCCTTCGAAAGATAATATATGAGTGCATATTCTATCTAAGAACCAACGATCATGGCTTACCACTACAGCGCAACCGGCAAAGTCATCCAAACCTTCTTCAAGAGCGCGTAAGGTATTTACATCAATATCATTGGTAGGCTCATCAAGCAGCAATACGTTACCCTCTTCTTTAAGCGCCATAGCCAATTGCAGACGGTTACGTTCACCGCCGGATAACATTCCGCAGAGCTTTTCCTGATCAGCACCGGTAAAATTAAATCTTCCCAGATAGGCTCTTGCATTGATATCGCGACCACCCAGACGAATAAGTTCACTTCCTCCACTGACTACCTGATAGACACTTTTGGAAGGGTCAATGTCTTTGTGTTGCTGATCCACGTAAGCAATCTTTACGGTCTCACCTATCTCAAAGGTACCCTTATCGACCTTATCCAATCCCATAATCAAACGGAACAATGTAGTCTTACCGGCTCCGTTTGGGCCAATAACGCCAACAATACCATTCGGTGGCAGAGAAAAATTCAGATTGTCAAACAACAGTTTTTCGCCATAAGCTTTAGCCACACCCTTTGCCTCAATGACCTTGTTTCCCAAACGAGGACCGTTAGGAATGAATATCTCCAATTTCTCTTCCTTGGATTTCACATCCTCGTTCATCAATTTATCGTAAGAGTTCAAACGTGCCTTACCCTTGGCCTGACGTGCCTTGGGTGCCATTTTTGCCCACTCCAATTCTCGTTCCAAGGTTTTTCTACGTTTACTGGCCTGCTTTTCTTCCTGTGCCATACGTTGTGTCTTCTGTTCAAGCCAACCTGAGTAGTTTCCCTTCCATGGAATACCCTCTCCGCGATCCAGCTCCAGTATCCAACCTGCCACATTATCCAGGAAATAACGATCGTGCGTAACTGCTATAACAGTTCCGCTGTATTGCTGCAGATGCTGCTCCAACCAATCTATACTCTCAGCATCCAAATGGTTGGTAGGCTCATCCAGAAGCAGAATATCTGGTTGTTGAAGCAACAAACGGCACAATGCCACGCGGCGGCGTTCACCACCAGAAAGCACTCCTATCTTTTGGTCTTCCGGCGGCAGCCTCAAAGCATCCATAGCCTGCTCCAACTTATTGTCGATATTCCAAGCATCAGAACTGTCGATCATATCCTGAAGTTCTGCCTGGCGCGCCATAAGCGCATCCATCTTATCCTGGTCTTCGTAGTATTCAGGCAATTCGAACTTATGATTTACCTCATCGTATTCTACAAGTGTATCATAAATCTGCTGAACGCCCTCCATAACGACCTCTTTGACGGTTTTATTAGGATCCAACTGAGGTTCCTGGGGCAGATAGCCCACGCTGTAACCGGGTGAAAAAACCACATTTCCCTGATAACTCTTCTCCAATCCAGCAATTATCTTCAGCAAGGTTGACTTACCTGATCCGTTAAGACCTATAATACCTATCTTCGCTCCATAATAGAACGATAGATAAATATCCTTAAGTATCTGTTTGTTAGCCTGATAAGCTTTGCTAACACCAACCATTGAGAAAATAATCTTTTTGTCGTCTGTCTGTTGTGCCATATTATTTGAAATTTCGTCACGAAGGTA
>CAZYFO010000044.1:0-14267 GCA_964646955.1 uncultured Bacteroidaceae bacterium
AAGATGTGCGAATACCTAATATTTATATCTTTGCGCGACATTTAATAATTATATCATGATTAGGTTTGTTTTATTATTTCTTTTATTAGGATGCAATTTGATTTTGAAGGCTTATACCGTAAGTGGTTATGTGATTGATAATAATACTATCGAAACCTTGATTTTTGCAACGGTGTTTGACAACAAGTCCGGACAGGGAACAATAAGTAATGAATATGGATTTTTTTCGTTGACATTAAACTCAAAGGAAGTTGAATTAAGAACATCATATGTGGGTTATACAACAATCGTTGATTCGATGCCCTTGAACAGTGATACCTTGATATATATTCGCTTGAAGCCAATTGAGACTCTTCAGGAGGTTACAATTGTCGGAAATAGACTGGATTTGGGAGTGCAAGGTTCCCAAATGAGCGCCATTGATTTGCCAATAGAACAAATTAAGGCGGTACCTGCTATGTTTGGTGAAACTGATGTGCTTAAGGCACTGCAATTGTTGCCAGGCGTTTCCAGTGGAACAGAGGGGAGTGCCGGACTTTTTGTTAGAGGAGGAGCACCGGATGAGAATCTTTTTCTTTTAGATGGTGTACCACTTTATAATGTTAATCATACATTTGGTTTTTTTTCTGTATTCAATGCTGATGCCATTAAAAATGTGACTCTCTACAAAGGGGCTTTCCCGGCTCATTATGCAGGTCGTCTTTCTTCTATAGTAGATGTTAGAATGAAAGAGGGGGATTTGAATAAATATCATGTTGATGCCAACATTGGTATAATCAGTTCGAAAATCAGTGTTGATGGTCCTATTATTAAGGGTAAGACATCCTTTAATATATCTTTTCGAAGGACTTATTCCGATCTGATAGTCAATGGAGCACTTCTTTTGAGAAGTCTTAAAAAAAATAATAGTGAAGACGAAATTAAAAATAGGGGTGGATACTATTTTTATGATTTGAATGCCAAGGTGACTCACACTTTATCCGATAATGACAGATTGTATCTAAGTGTCTATTCGGGTGATGACGGTATATATTTTAAGTATAAGGAAAAGGATTCTTCTGAAGGATATGATACAAATCAGAAACTTTCTTGGAAATGGGGAAATCTCGTTACTGCTCTTAGGTGGAATCATGTTATTAATCCAAAACTTTTTATGGATGCTAGCATAAACTATACTCAGTATCGACACAGAATGACAATAAATATCATAGAATCAAACAATTTCGACCAGGATAGATTTAATGCCTCCATGAATATGAATTCAGGTATTTTTGATGAGACGGCTAAGGTTGATTTTCATTATATGCCTAATCCAAACCATGATATTCGATTCGGCTCATTTTATACACATCATGCTTTTAGACCTGATGTCACATCAGTTTCTTTAAGAGAAGATACTACCTCATTTTATCAAAGAGTTGGACAGAAATCAATTCAGGCTCATGAGACTCAGTTATATTTGGAAGATAATTTCTCTGTAAATGATTTCTTGAAAATATATGGTGGATTAAATTATTCTACCTTTACTGTCAACGGCAGATTTTACAACTCTCTTCAGCCGAGAGTATCTGCAAGATTGATGTTGAGTGATAATTTATCATTTAAGTCAGGGTATGCATATATGTCACAGTATATTCATCTGTTATCTAATTCCAGTCTCTCTCTTCCTACTGATCTTTGGGTTCCTGCTACTTCCAAAATAGCACCGGAGAACTCGCAACAGGTATCTGCCGGCTTTTTCTATAATTTAGCCGATAAAGCGGATATTACTATAGAAGGATATTATAAGGTAGCTGACAATCTATTGGAGTATAAGGATGGCTCATCTTTTATGACTACCTCTACAGGGTGGGAAGAAAAGGTGGCTATGGGACGAGGTTGGAGTTACGGGTTGGAATTTATGATGCAACGTTCAATAGGCAAGTTTACAGGATGGGTATCTTATACATGGAGTCGTACGCAGAGGAAATTTGATAAACCGGGACAAGTAATCAATTTAGGCGAGACTTTTGATGCTAAGTATGACCGTCGTCATGATATAAATATTACATCAAATTACAAATTCTCGGATAGATTTGATCTTTCAGCGACATGGGTATTTTCAACGGGAAATTGCGGTAGTATGTATACCCAGAGATACCAGATGCCATTTTTCGAAGAAGAAAACGGTAGCCAGTATGATGCAGAAGGTTCTTATTTAAAGGGGCGTAATAACATAAGGATGGAACCGTATCATAGGATGGATTTGAGTTTTAATTTTCATAAATCTACCACGTTCTTCCATCATAAAGCTGTTCGCCATTTTAATATATCTGTTTATAATGCTTACAACAATATGAATCCTTTTATGGTCTATTTGTATTCTGAAAACGATGTAAATGGTAATCCTACCAAAAAAGAGCTGAGAAAAATTACAATATTTCCAATACTGCCTACATTTAGTTGGGGAGTGACATTCTAAATAAAAATGAAAAAGATAATTATTGTACTTATGTCGGTAATGACCATATTATCGGCTTGCGAGAATTCTACAAAATACAATGGAGAATATGATAAGTCCAAGGTTGTATTAGGTGTGAAATGTCTATCTGACAGTACACTTTTAGTATCTGTATCAAAGAGTGTTTTTTTCTTGGATATAGATGAGGAAACCACAGTCAATAATGCACAGATTGAGGCAACAATTAATGGTATTAATGAGCCATTAGTACTATTAAGCGATGGTTTGTATCAAGGTTCTTCAATACTAAAAGAGAAGGATACAATTATTGTAAATGCACTAGTACCGGGTGTAGGCTTGGCATCAGCACATGAGATTGTCCCAAAAGCTGTAGACCAATTATTCACTTGTTCAATGAAACCTTATACCGGTCAATGCGAAGACGATTATCGTAACGATGAGTATTTCGGACACTTAATAACCGATTCTGTATTTTGTATTTCAATTAAATTAAATAAATCTGATGACGAGGTAGCATATTACAGATTGTCTTTTGAGGTTAAGTCAGAATATTACTATAAGACGATATTTGGTGAAGGAGATACAACGAGGTGGCTTTTTTCCGATAATACTCACTATTATATTCCTTCTACGACATTGAAAGCCCTGGGAAAGGATCCCGCCAAGTTGGAGATTACATTAGAAGATGAAGAAGAAAACGAGAGTAATAAATCATTCCTTTTTTCCGATGAATATCTAAGTGATAATGACATTCCGCTAGAGTTTGAGTTTATGTTGGAGTCTCCATATTTGGATTTAGAAACGGAAGGTGATGCATGGGAACATCTGGATAAGAGTGTAAATTACATAATCAATATGAAATTGGAAACGATGACTGAAGGCATGTACCATTATATAAAATCATCAAATGAGTATAGTGGTTCGGGTTATGAGCTCTTTGCAGAACCTGTTTCAATTTATTCCAATATTCAGAACGGAATAGGCATCATTATGGCATGTTCTGTTCAAGATACGGTATTCCAAAAAGTATATGTATTCAAATGATTAAAACAAAAAAGAGAATGGGGGAAATCATTTCCTCCATTCTCTTCTTGTTGCGGAGGAAGGATTCGAACCTCCGACCTTTAGGTTATGAGCCTAACGAGCTGCCTCTGCTCCACTCCGCGATGTTTCTTACTTGCGAGTGCAAAGGTACACTATTGTTTTGAGATAAGCAAGTCTTTTCTTGCCTTTTTGTATGTCCAGATTCACAAAATCACTATTTTTGTAACCTATTAGGATATGTATGAATAAAGAGATAACAAGACAGAATCTCCTTTCAGCAGCTAAATCATTGTTTATCAAGAATGGCTATGAAGAGACTACAATGTCTGATATTGCTCAGGAGGCTAATCTTTGTAGGCGTACAGTCTATGCATATTATGATAGTAAGGCAGAAATATATAAGGCTGTCGTAGATATTGAGGTAAAAATTGTTCTTGATAACTTGACTTCTATTGCTACAAGAAATATTCCTCCTCAACAAAAAATAATTGAATTTATTTATGGGCACTTCAGAATTTTGAAGGAAATGGTTGATCGCAATGGAACTTTGAGATCTACGTTCTTTAGAAATATTTGGGGGCTAGAGCATTTTAGAAAAGGATTTGATCAGAAAGAGATGCAAATGCTACAAAGGATAATAACGGAAGGAAAGGCCGAAGGGGTATTTAATGTGATCAACGTAAAGAGGACTACGGAGATAATTCTTAATTGTATGCGTGGATTTGAGGTTCCTTATATCCGCGGACAGATTTGGAAGGGAAATTCTATTGAAGAAATGCGTTTAGAGACTAAAAAATTGATTTATGGAGCGCTTGGATACAATATTAACAAATAATAAATACTATGGGAATTCTAACAGGTAAGATTGCGCTGATTACAGGCGCGACTAGAGGTATTGGCTACGCAATAGCCAAGTGTTTTGCAAGTGAGGGAGCAGATATTGCATTTACATATGTGAATAGTGTTGAACGTTGCACTATTGTGGAAGATGAATTGAAGGAGATGGGTGTAAGAGCCAAAGGATTTCAGTCAAATGCTGCTGATTTTGAGAATGCTCATCAAGTGGTGGATGCGGTAGTAAATGAATTTGGCACTGTCGATATTTTAGTCAATAATGCAGGGATAACAAAGGATGGATTGCTGATGAGAATGAGCGAATCACAGTGGGATCAGGTGATTGATGTGAATTTGAAATCGGCATTTAACTTCATTCATGCATGTACACCTATAATGCTGAAAAAACGTAGCGGCTCCATACTGTCAGTGTCATCAGTGGTAGGTATTCATGGAAATGCGGGACAGTGTAATTATTCAGCTTCAAAGGCAGGTATTATCGGGCTAATCAAATCTGTCGCTAAGGAGTTGGGATCACGTGGCATCAGGGCAAATGTGATTGCTCCTGGATTCATAATAACTGAAATGACTGGCAAACTAGACGAGAAAGTTGTGGAAGGCTGGTGTAAAGGTATTCCAATGCAACGTGGAGGTGATGTTGACGAGGTTGCAAAAGCAGCATTGTTCTTTGTTTCTGATCAGTCCTCTTATATTACTGGACAGGTACTTCAAATAGATGGTGGAATGAATATGTAATGGAAGTACTTTACGAAGATAACCATATAATAATAGTCTCCAAAGATTCATCTGAGATAGTTCAAGGAGATAAGACAGGTGATACTCCTTTATCTGAAAAGGTAGCGGCTTACCTTAAGGAAAAGTACAATAAACCTGGCAATGTTTTTGTCGGCGTTACTCATAGACTTGACCGACCTGTAAGTGGTGTAGTGGTTTTGGCAAAAACAGGTAAAGCTTTGGCTCGTCTTAATGATATGTTCAGAGACGGCGAAGTAGACAAACGATATTTGGCGATTGTGAAAGACTCTCCTATCAAAATTTCAGGAGAGTTAGTCAATTATCTGGTCAGAAATGAGAAGCAGAATAAATCTTTTGCCTATGATAAAGAGGTACCGAACAGTAAAAAAGCGATACTAAAATATGAGGTCATAGGCAGTTCGGTCAATTATTATCTTCTTGCTATCAAGTTGGAGACAGGCCGTCATCATCAGATTCGTTGTCAGTTAGCAAAT
This sequence comes from uncultured Bacteroidaceae bacterium, assembly GCA_964646955.1. Classification (GTDB taxonomy): domain Bacteria; phylum Bacteroidota; class Bacteroidia; order Bacteroidales; family Bacteroidaceae; genus Colenecus. The sequence goes on from CAZYFO010000044.1 coordinate 5,590, forward strand.
ATGGGATGCCCGATAAAGGGAGACTTGAAATACGGTTCGCAGCGTTCAAATCCTGACGGTAGCATATCCCTGCATGCTTACTGCATAACATTCGAACATCCCGTATCGCACAATATGATAAAGGTTACCGCTCCGCTTCCAAAAGATGCCTTATGGCAGAGCTTTACTGAGCCGGTACTGAAGTATTTTGAGAAGGATAGTCAATGAGAGTTGCCTTGATGATTTTTACGTCCGGTACAGGTCGACTGTATTTATCTAATTTGGATGATGAAATTGCATCTACTACTTCCATTCCTTCAATTACTTCGCCAAATACGGTATAAAAACCGTCAAGACCAGGCACTCCCCCGGTTGTAGTGTAATCGGCTATTTGTTCCTTAGAATAGACAAATTCCGGACGGTTAGCCATTATTTTTTCTGTTTCCTCATTGAGTTTATTGTTCAATTCACTGATTTTGTTGTTATTTTTTTTGTCTCGATATTCTAAAATTTGTTTAGCATAAGGCTGTGTCAGAGAATCTTTTACCTCTTTGAAATAACGTTTGTTGATTTTTTTCTCTTGTGAAGTCAGTCGACTAACATCGCATTTCGCACCAGTAATAATGTAGAATTGCTGGCTTGTCGAGAAGTCAAATTGTCGCATGCTGGCTTGACCAATAGCTCCACGTTTGTGATAGTGTTTTGTAGGCATGATTTCTCCCATAATCGTGTCGTTTATTTCACCTACGCCAAGTTCTTTACCTGCAGCGGCTCCTTTTGATTTCGGGTCACCGGCTTGAATCTTATATTTCATTTCTACTCCAAAGAAAAGTTGTCCGTCATAAACGCCTTTTTTTGCCTGTTTCACCATGTTGTGACGGTGAAGAGGAGTATCTCTATAGAGCTTTACAATAAAAGTGCCTTTTGTGGTTTCAAAACTTATATATTGATCTGCATCTACGATTATTGTGTCCGCATCAATTTCTTCTATGGAGGCCTTTTTGCCACCGTTCTGACAGTTAATGCACAATATCATTGTGATTAATAACGACAAAGCAAAAAATATCTTTTTCATATGCAAAGTTTTTTGATTGAACAAAAGTATTAAAAATGTACCTTTGTGCAAAATTTGAAAACAAAAGAATATGAAACCTACACTATTGGTTCTTGCGGCTGGTATGGGCAGTCGATATGGTGGTTTGAAACAGTTGGATGCTTTAGGCCCAAGCGGTGAAACGATAATGGATTACTCTGTCTTTGATGCTATTCGAGGCGGTTTTGGGAAAATAGTATTTGTAATCCGTAAGGACTTCGAGGCTGATTTTAGGGATAAGGTTCTCAGTAAGTATGAAGGTCATATTCCGGTTGAAATAGTTTTTCAGAGCATAAATGATTTACCTGAAGGTTTTATTTGCCCTGCTGAAAGGACTAAACCTTGGGGTACCAACCATGCTGTCTTGATGGCAAAAGATGTAATAAATGAGCCATTTTGTGTAATCAATGCCGATGATTTCTACGGTAGAGATGCATTTGCAGTTATTGGCAAATTTCTTAATGAATTGCCGGAAGGAGCAAGGAATACCTATTCAATGGTAGGCTTCCGTGTTGCAAACACTCTGAGCGAAAATGGTAAAGTCTCAAGAGGCGTATGTGAGGTCAACTCCAATAAACACCTTGTTTCAGTTGTAGAACGTACTGAGATTGTACGCGTTGAAGACTCGGTGTGTTATAAAGATGAGAATGATGCTTGGGTTAAGATCTCGGATAATACTCCCGTATCGATGAATGTTTGGGGTTTTACTCCGGACTATTTCAAATATTCAGAAGATTATTTTAAAAACTTCCTGACTGAGAATATAGATAAACCGAAATCGGAATATTACATACCATTGATGGTAAACGAGTTGATTAATAACAATACTGCTACAGTCGAGGTCCTGGATACTACTTCAAAATGGTTTGGAGTGACCTATTCAGCCGATCGTCAGGGTGTTGTGGATAAGATTCAGGACTTGGTAAATGAAGGGATATATCCTTCAAAGCTGTTTGCCTGATAATAAAAATATTTCATGTTATCTGTTGAGAACCTTAAGGTTGAGTTTGGGGTCAGACCTCTTTTTAGTGATGTAAGTTTTGTCGTTGGAGATAAGGAACGCATCGCATTAGTCGGTAAAAACGGTGCCGGTAAGTCAACTATGTTGAAGATTATTGCCGGTTTACAACAACCGACATCAGGTATAGTTTCTGTTGCAAAAGAGATGACGATTGGTTATCTGCCTCAGGTGATGAAACTCTCTGACACAAAAACAGTCCGCGAAGAAACAGAGTTGGCTTTTGCAGAAATTCATCGAATGCAAGATGAGGTGGATCGTCTGAATAATCAACTTGCTGAACGTAGTGATTATGAGAGCGAGGAATATCACGATTTGATTGAACGCTTTACCCGAGAGAGTGAACGTTTCCAGATGATGGGTGGTACCAATTATCAGGCAGAGCTGGAACAGACACTGATAGGTTTGGGATTCAGAAGGAGCGACTTCGAACGTTCGACAAGTGAATTCAGTGGAGGTTGGCGTATGCGAATTGAGTTGGCTAAACTACTGTTGCAACATCCTGATGTGTTGTTACTTGATGAGCCAACAAACCACCTTGATATTGAGAGTATTCAGTGGCTTGAAGATTTCTTGACAAGACGCAGTAATTCCGTTATATTAGTAAGTCACGATAGAGCCTTCATAAATAACATTACCAATCGTACTATTGAGATATCTTGTGGAAAGATTTATGACTATAAAGTCAAGTATGATCAGTATGTGGTATTGCGTAAGGAACGTCGTGAACAACAACTTCGTGCATACGAGAACCAGCAGAAAGAAATTGCCGACATAAAGGATTTTATTGAGAGATTCCGATATAAGCCGACCAAGGCAGTGCAGGTACAGAGTCGCATCAAGGCGTTGGAGAAAATAGTTCCTATTGAGATTGATGATGTAGACAATAAAGCCATGCATCTGAAGTTTGCCCCCGCTATCCGAAGCGGTAACTACCCTGTTATTTGTGAAGAGGTAGGGAAGACTTATGGTATCCATAACGTATTCGACAATGTTGATTTGACTATCAAACGTGGTGAAAAGGTCGCATTTGTTGGAAGAAACGGAGAGGGAAAGACTACACTTGTAAAGTGTATCATGGGCCAGATACCTTTTGATGGAAAACTTACGATAGGACATAATATTCAGATCGGCTATTATGCCCAGAATCAGGCCCAAATGCTTCCGGATGAAGTCTCAGTATATGATACAATCGATAGTGTAGCCACCGGTCCAATCAGAACCAGGATAAATGATATATTGGGAGCATTCATGTTTGGCGGAGAGGCAAATCAGAAGAAGGTAAAGGTGCTTTCAGGAGGTGAAAGAAGCCGCTTGGCAATGATAAGGCTGCTCCTCACGCCAGTGAATCTACTGATACTTGATGAGCCTACCAATCATTTGGATATGGCTTCCAAGGACGTGTTGAAAGAGGCAATATTGGCTTTTGACGGTACGGTAATTTTGGTAAGTCACGATAGAGAGTTCTTGGATGGATTGGTGACAAAAGTATATGAGTTTGCTGACGGTAAAGTCAAGGAACATTTAGGTGGAATATACGACTTTCTTCAGAGGAAAAATGTTGAGTCTCTTTCGGATATAGGTCAGATGAAAGGTCCTATTATCCAAAAGGATGAAAAAGCTACTGTTGGAAAGGATGATTATGCTGCTCAGAAAGAGTTGGAGAAGCAGAGACGCAAGTTGCAGAAACATCTTGAGGATTGTGAACGTCAGGTAGATAAACTGACAAAAGATATTAAAGAGATGGAGGAGTGGATGGTCACTCCGTCCGGAGCTCAGAATCCGGCAATGTTTGAAGCCTATGGTAAACTGAAATCCCAATTGGCGGAGGCCGAAAAACGTTGGGAAGAGGCTATGATAGAGATTGAAAACAAATAGTATTAATATGAGACTATCAAATTTTGTTTTAGTTACAATGGTTATATCTGCATTTACATCATGCAATTGTAATTCCGGTAAACTAGGTATCGGAGTTAAACCTGAGAATCTGGATACTACAGCAGTACCCGGAGACGATTTCTTTCAATATGCCTGTGGAGGTTGGAATGCCAGTCATCCTTTGACGGCAGAATACTCTCGCTACGGTAGTTTTGATAAGTTGGGTGAAGACAACAAGCAACAGTTAAAAGATTTGATTGACGGAATCGTTGCATCTGATAATGAGATGGGAACGAATGCGCAAAAGATTGCCGATTTGTATAAGTTGGTGATGGACTCTGCGCGCAGAGACTCAGAAGGTCTTGTTCCTTTAAAACCCTATTTAGACCGTATTGCAGCTGTTGAAGATTCAAAAGAGATTCTTCCTCTGATGTCCCAACTGAAATATGACGGACTTGTCAGCGGCTATTTCGGTGTGTTTATAGGTGCAGACACAAAAGACAGCAAGAACAATATTGTTGGAGTAGGGCAGGGAGGTCTATCTCTTGGAGAGAAGGAGTATTATTTGGATACAGATGACGCTACCGTTGCCATTCGTGAAGCTTTTAAGCAGCATATTATACGTATGTTTACTCTATGTGGTTTTGCTCCTGAAATAGCGAAATCCAAGATGGAGAGTGTCATGAAGATTGAGACAAGAATAGCCGAAAAATCATATAGCGCTGTACAACTACGTGATCCTGAAGCCAATTATCACAAGATGACAATTGAAGAACTCAAGAAAGAGTATTCGGGTATAGATTGGGACATTGTATTCAATACAATCGGCTTTGTTGGGGTTGAAGAGGTGGATTTGAATCAGCCTGAACCAATTCATGAGATTGAGAAGATTTTGGCAGAAGAATCCGTTGAAAACCAAAAAGCTTACCTTGAGTGGCAACTGATTGATGTTGTTGCATCTGAACTGACATCTGAATTGGATCAGGCAAACTTCGATTTTTATGGAGGTGTCATGAGTGGCAAAAAAGAGCAACAACCAATGTGGAAGCGTGCTACTAGCGTAATAAGCGGAGTGTTGGGTGAGGCTATCGGTCAGCTTTATGTAGAAAAGCATTTTCCTGCAGAAGCTAAAGAAAGAATGGAAGTACTTGTCGCAAATCTCCAGACTGCACTAGGTGAACGTATTGATGCACAGGATTGGATGAGTGACAGCACAAAGGCTCTGGCTCATGAGAAACTGGCTTCATTTTATGTAAAGGTCGGTTATCCTGACAAATGGAAAGATTATAGTAAACTCTCTATTGACCCCTCAAAGAGTTATTTCGAGAATATGATTGCTATCAGCCATTATCAAATACAGGATGTTATTGAGCGTAAATTCAAGAAACCGGTTGACAATACCGAATGGTTTATGACGCCTCAGACAGTCAATGCATATTACAATCCGTCCACGAATGAGATTTGTTTTCCGGCCGGTATCTTGCAATATCCTTTCTTCGATATGAATGCCGATGATGCCTTCAATTACGGAGCTATTGGTGTTGTAATCGGCCATGAGATGACTCACGGATTTGACGATCAGGGACGTCAGTTCGATAAGGAGGGTAATTTGCATGATTGGTGGACTGAATCTGATGCTTCGATGTTTAAAGAACGTGTGCAGGTTATTGTAAATCATTTTGACAGTATAGAGATTTTGCCAGGTCTTAACGCAAACGGTTCTCTTACCCTTGGTGAAAATATTGCCGATCATGGTGGCTTGATGATAGCTTATCAGGCATTTAAGAATGCCACAAAGGATGCTCCACTAAAGACTGTTGAAGGTTTTACTCCCGAACAACGTTTCTTTATGGCTTATTCCGGAGTTTGGGCTGGGAATATTCGTGATGAAGAGATACGTAAACGTACCAAGGGCGATCCACACTCATTGGGACGTTGGCGTGTTAACGGAACTTTGCCGCATATTGATGAATGGTATGAGGCTTTTAATATTACGGAAGACAATAAGCTTTATATCCCTGTAGAAGAGAGAGTTCGTATTTGGTAATTATTTAAATGCTTGATATATGAGAAAAATTTATTTATTAACTCTTATGGCAATCACAATGGTTGCATGTAAAGAAAAGAAATCTATGGAATTGAGTGCAGGAATAGATCCTGTCAATATGGATACAACCGTTACCGCCGGTAACGATTTCTATCAGTATGCTTGCGGAGGTTGGCTGAAGAACAACCCTCTCACCGACGAGTATTCAAGTTACGGTAGTTTTGACGTATTGGCTGAGAACAACCGTCAACAGTTGAAGGATCTTATTGACAGTATAGTAGTAGCTGATAATGTCAAGGGTTCAAATGCTCAAAAGATTGCAGACCTGTATAATCTGGTGATGGATACGGTACGTAGAAACAGTGAGGGTATTGCTGTTGTCAAACCCATATTGAACCGTATTGAAGCCATTGAGAACCGATCCGATATTTTAAAGGAAATGACAGAACTGGATCCTTATGGAGTAGGCGGATATTTTGAGATTGGACTGGGTGCAGACTTGATGGACAGTAAGATGAATATCGTCGGTATCGGTCAGGGTGGGTTGTCACTTGGTTCAAAGGAGTATTATTTTGATGATGATGATGCTACAAAAGCTATTCGCGAGGCTTTCAAAAAGCATGTAGTACGTATGTTCCAACTCTTCGGATATGATGAAGCTACTGCAACAAAAAAAATGAATGCCGTTTGGTCTATTGAGATGCGTATCGCTGACAAGTCATATGACAATGTACAGTTACGCGATATCCCAAACAATTATCATAAGATGACTTATGCCGATCTGAAAAATGAATTCTCAGGAATCGATTGGGATGCATTCTTCTCGATATTAGGTCTTGACAGCGTCGATTATGTTGATGTGAACCAGCCGGAACCTATACATGAAGTAGAGAAGATTCTCTCTGAGGCATCTTTGGAAGACCAGAAAGCATTAATGGAGTGGCAGCTCATTGACGGAGTAGCATCCATGCTTACAACTGAGATTGACGATGCAAACTTTGATTTCTATGGTCGTACCATGAGCGGTCAACAGGAACAAAAGCCTCTATGGAAGCGTGCTACCAGTTCTGTAAGCGGTACTTTAGGTGAAGCTATTGGACAACTTTATGCAGAGAAGTACTTTCCTGCAGCAGCCAAGGAGCGTATGCTTAAACTTGTAGCCAATCTTCAGAAAGCACTAGGTGAACGTATTGACGCACAGGAATGGATGAGTGACAGTACAAAGATTCGTGCTCATGAGAAACTGGATGCATTTTACGTAAAGGTCGGATATCCTGACAAGTGGAAAGACTACAGTAAACTAAATATCGACCCGACCAAAACCTTGTTTGAGAACAGTGTAGCTGCTAACCGCTTCTTCTGGGCAGATCAAGTAGAGCGTAAATATAAGAAGCCGGTTGATAATACGGAGTGGTATATGACTCCTCAAACTGTCAACGCATATTATAATCCTACGACCAATGAGATTTGTTTCCCGGCCGGTATCTTACAATACCCTTTCTTTGATATGAATGCCGATGATGCCTTCAATTACGGAGCTATCGGTGTGGTTATCGGTCATGAGATGACTCACGGATTTGACGACCAGGGACGTCAGTTCGATAAGGAAGGCAATATGTTCAATTGGTGGGCAGAAGGTGATGATGTAAAGTTCAATGAACGTGCTAAGGTGCTTGTGGACCACTTCAATAAAATAGAGGTGCTTCCCGGAGTAAAAGCAAACGGAGCTCTTACGATTGGTGAGAATCTAGCAGATCACGGAGGCTTGATGATTGCTTATCAAGCCTATAAAAATGCGACAAAGGATGCTCCATTAGAAGACAAGTTCGGCTTGACAGCCGACCAACGTTTTTTCTTGGCTTATTCAGGAGTATGGGCTGAGAATATTCGTGATGAGTATGCATTACAACTTACCAAGAGTGATCCCCACTCATTGACACGCCAACGTGTAAATGGAACCTTGCCTCATATAGATGCTTGGTATGAAGCATTTGATATAAAGCCATCAGACTCATTGTATATCGCACCTGAAAACAGGGCAAAAATCTGGTAATATAAAGATTAGTGAAGAGAGGCAATACAATAGAATTACTTGCTCCTGCCCGTGATAGCGAAAGCGGAATGGAAGCAATCAAGCACGGCGCCGATGCGGTCTACATCGGTGCTCCGCGTTTTGGAGCCAGACAAGCTGCCGGAAATAGCATAGATGATATTTCTGCTTTGACGCAGTTTGCCCATAAGTATTTTGCAAAAGTATATGTGACTATAAACACGATACTTGGCGATTCCGAGCTGAAAGATGCAGAACAACTTATAAATGAGCTTTATTTGGCCGGAGTGGACGCTATTCTAGTTCAGGATATGTCCATATTGAATATGGATTTGCCTCCCATTGCACTTCATGCCAGTACCCAAATGGATATCAGAACTATAGATAAGGTCAGGTTCCTATCCGATAACGGTTTCAGCCGTGTAGTTTTGGCGCGTGAGTTATCATTGGATGAGATATTGAGTATTCATGAGGCTTGTCCGGATGTCGAGTTGGAGTGTTTTGTTCATGGAGCGTTATGTGTAAGTTATAGCGGACAGTGTTACGCTTCTCAGAATTGTTTTTCAAGGAGTGCAAACCGTGGAGAGTGTGCTCAATTTTGTCGTCTGCCTTT
>CAZYFO010000045.1:0-12480 GCA_964646955.1 uncultured Bacteroidaceae bacterium
TGATTTTATTTTATCCTTTGATGATTGTCCGTTACAGGTAAACCTGTCAAGCCTTTTAAACTAGAGGATATTTTATATATTGTATTACGCGCAAAATTTATTCGCTCAAGATCCTTAACCATATAACTTTTTACGGAGCCTTGAAGATTAGTCGTTTCAATGTAAACTGACAGTTTACCTGTTCCTCCAATATTGGGATTCCCGAAATTAAAGGGAATCATGGCAAAGTTTATTAATGTGGGTATTCCAGATAATGATTCTTGAACATTAGCATATAACTGTGAAGATGTAGAATCTGGTAGACTCTGATATGATGAGCTCCAAATGTTAAAATTCCATTTGATAGGTATTTTGCATGATTCATCTTCTAGTCCAATAGAAGTTATATGTTCCGTTGCCGGAATGTTTATCACCAATAACTGAATAAAGCACATGGTCTGTTCAAATCTAAGAGTCTGAAATAATAGATTATCGAAAGCTACTGATTTCAAATATGCCACCATTAATCCATTATTTATTCTATCATTTCCGTTTCCAACAGATATCTGTTGAAGATCTGCAGAAATTGCCAATGATTTATTATTTGCACGTCCTATTAATGAGTATCCTTCGCTATTATAGGGATATACTGCAAAAATATTACAATTGCCTTTCCATTCGGTTACAGTGCCGTACATTGGAGAATATACGTCGGCTGTAGTTACTATGAATTCATTATTTGTGTTATTGGTTGAATTGTCATCAATTATTAAACTGACCTGGTCGTTGGCACTCCAAGAAAAATGAAAACTTGTACTATCTAATGTAGTAATGTATGATAGTTTGGAATTTATATTTTCAATGCCTCCATTAATTGTAACATCCATTTTTTCAGGATAGAAATAATCTTCCTCATTGACACAAGAGGACATAGTAAGGATAAAAATGACGATTAACGAACAAAAACTTTTCATTGGCTCAATTTGTGGAAAATATGTTTTATCTATTTATCTGCCATTAAATTACATGGCTATAATCTTTTGCGGGCGCAAAGATAGTGTTTATTTCATAATGAAATATTTATTTATCAATTATTTTACTGAGTAGATGTTTATCTAGAATATTCCAATCTCCAAGTTCGAAGTTCCTTAATAAATATTTTTTCTTTTCCATTGCATAAGGAATCCAGTAATTGATGAAAGTACTTACTATGATTCCTATACCTCAGGTGGCACAATTCGTGTAATATAACATAATCTTGCAGATACTCCGGTAGCTGTATAAGACACATATTCAAATTGATATTATTCTTATTGGAACATGAGCCCCAATTAGATATATTGCGTTTCATGTGAACGTGGTTTACCAGTATTTTCCCATTAGAGTCAGTAAAATTGTTTCTTTCCGCAATTTCTCTTAGTCGTGTTTCTAACTTTTTCCTAGCTTCTTTTCTATACTTTTCCAGTTCCGGTTTCTTATTTGGAATATATGCAACTCTACCCTCCTCCTTTTCCCTACTTGTTTTGAGTTGTAGCTTTTTTATGCACTCTATAACCCAGGTCTTTTTTTGTTCCAGGAAATCAATTCCTTGAGAATATGGAAGGAAAGTGGGAATAGATACACAAACTCTATCTCCAGGACGCACAGAAATACGAATGTTTTTATTTCTGCGGTTCTTTTTTATTGTTACTTCTCCGACAAGGGGGTGAATTATAACCTTCTCCATATGGAACGCAAATTTAGAGCTAATATCTATAAACCACAATAAACAGTATTAAATTGCTTTTTAGTCGTTTTGAGTTATTTCTTGAGTACTAATATTTTGACGTTATTTCCGATTAAGTTCATATGTATCATAAAAACAACCATGAGTAGAACTCCCTATGTTCTTCATTTATTTGATTGTAAGAAAAAATATTTCGTGATTTTATTTTGTTAGTTAGAACTAACTAACTATTTTTGCCGAAATTTTCATTCGGTAGCCATGACAGAAAGTATTAGAGAGAATATCGTCAAACTCTCAAGACTTATCTCCGAAGCTGAAGAAAAGGCCAAGGAGAATAGTGAAATGACTGATTTGACAGCAACTCAAATCAATTATTTGGAAACAATAGGTGAGTTGGGCAATCCAAGTATTACTGAATTGTCTCTAGCTCTAAAATTGAAGAAGCCATCAGTGACAGTAGTTGTTGACAGACTCATTCAAAAAGGGTGTGTTTATAAAATTCACTCGGACGACGATCGCAGGAGTTTACATCTTCATCTGACTGATGTAGGTAAACAGATTAACAAACGACATGAGTTTGCCCATCAATACTTAATTGATTTCTTTTCCAGTAAACTGACTATGGAAGAACTGCAAAAATTAAATGAGATATTTGACAAAATAGTAAAATAACTGACATGATAAAGACTAATAACAATTCTAAATACCAGGGCCTGTCTTCTCAGAAGGCTCAAGAGCAAATAGTAAAAGAGGGTTACAATGAGCTTCAAGGAAAGAAATCACGCAATTTCTGGGACATAATATTCGGTGTAATCAAAGAACCTATGTTTATTCTTTTGGTTGCATGCGGCACTCTATACATGTTGTTAGGTGACAAGGAAGAGGGTGTTATGTTACTCGGATTTGTGTTTTTTATTATGGGAATTGAGTTCTATCAAGAACGCAAAAGCGAGAAGGCTCTTGATGCTCTAAAAGATTTGGCAAGTCCACGAGCGTTAGTTATTCGCGATGGAGAAGAAAAACGTATAGCCGGACGTGAGGTGGTTCGTGACGACATATTGGTTTTGCAGGAAGGCGATCGTGTCCCGGCAGACGCAACGGTATTGGAATGTGTAAATCTGCTTGTTGATGAATCATTGCTTACTGGAGAGTCTGTCCCTGTTCGCAAACATGATTGGAATGGAGAAAATGAAGAGACTCAACTTGGAGGAGATGACCGTCCATTTGTCTATTCAGGAACCATGGTTGTTCAAGGACACGCGTTGGCAAAGGTTACACATATCGGGATGGACACTCAGATAGGTAGAATAGGAAAGGCTATAGAAAATGTTGAGGAATCACCCACAAAATTGAAAAAGGAGATTAGTGGGTTGGTAAAGAAACTTACAATTATAGGAGCTTTGCTATGTGTATTAGTTGTTGTTGTATATTATCTGACTCGTAGTAGCCTGATGGAAGGATTTTTGGCAGGTATAACCTTAGCTATGGCGATGTTGCCTGAGGAGTTTCCGGTCGTATTGACCATTTTTATGGCTATAGGTGCGTGGCGAATTTCCAAGAAGCATGTGTTGACTCGTAAGCCATCTGCAATTGAGACATTAGGTTCGGCTACAGTATTGTGTACAGATAAAACAGGTACGCTGACTGAGAATAAAATGAAGGTTGCTAGATTGTACAATGGCCGTGATTTCTGGATAGAGAAGCAATCCAAAGAGTTTCCTGAGGAGTTTCATGATATTATTGAATACGGTATCTTGTCAAGTCAGGTAAATCCATTTGACCCAATGGAAAAGGCTATTAACCATTTAGGCGACTCTTTTCTGAATGGTACAGAACATCTTCATTCGAATTGGAAGATGGAAAAGGAATATTCTCTCTCAAAAGAGATGTTGGCCATGTCCCATGTATTCCGTAATACCTCAACAAATCAGATGGTGATTGCGGCGAAAGGGGCTCCGGAATCTATTTTTGACCTTTGTCATTTGGATTCGGCAGTTCAAGAAGGATATGCTAAGGCAGTAGCTGAGATGGCTTCTGACGGATTGCGTGTTTTAGGAGTAGCAAAATCCATTCAAGATGAGTCTTTATTACCGGAAAACCAACATAGCTTCGATTTTGAGTTTGTAGGACTCATAGGCTTACAGGACCCGATTCGCCAGCAAGTACCGGCTGCAGTTGCAGAGTGTCAAAGTGCAGGAATCAGGGTTATTATGATTACCGGAGACTATCCGTTGACAGCTCAGAATATAGCGAAAGAGATAGGTCTAAGTAATTACAATGAGTGTATTACCGGTGCGGAACTTGCACAAATCAGTGAGGAAGAGTTGAGTGAACGAATTAAAACTGTCAACGTTTTTGCTCGTGTAGTCCCTGAGCAGAAGCTTAAGATTGTAAATGCTCTAAAACGTAATAATGAGATTGTTGCGATGACAGGTGACGGTGTTAATGACGCACCAGCTCTTAAAGCTGCAAACATTGGAATTGCGATGGGTGAGAAAGGAACTGACGTGGCTCGCGAGGCTTCGGAGTTGGTTTTAATGGATGACAATTTCGGTTCAATAGTCGGATCTATAAAGATGGGACGCCGAATTTTCGATAACTTGCAAAAGGCCCTTGGTTATATTTTTGCCATACACGTTCCTATTGCGGGATTATCGTTGATACCAGTCTTCTTTTCCGGCTATCCACTTGTACTATGGCCGGTTCACGTAGTATTTATGGAACTGATAATTGATCCTTCCTGTTCGGTTATCTTTGAGGCCGAAAAGGCAGAGAATAATGTTATGTCACGTCCTCCAAGAAATTTGAATGAACCGTTTTTCGGTGCAAAAAAGATATTGATTAGTTGTTTGCAAGGGGTATGGATATTGCTTGCCACTTTGGGTATATATTTTATCACTCTTAAACTTGGTTATGAAATCGGTCAGGTTAGGGCTATGACCTTTACTACTCTGATTATTGCCAATGTTATGACTATTCTGACCAATAGATCGTGGAACGAGTCAATATTTACTATTCTTCGTACTCCTAATCCGACTGTGAAATGGGTAGCCGGCGGAGCTTTATTGTTTATTACTTTAATTCTTAATATTCCATTCCTGCAAAAAATGTTTCAATTCTCTCCAATTACGATTTTTGAGGCTTTGACGGTAATATGTCTCGGCATAAGTACAATCGTTTGGTTTGAACTATTCAAACATTCTCGCCGGAAAAGGCAGGTGGAAATCTAGGAAATAGTCTCCAAGGTAGCTACTACAGAGTATTTGGTATTATGACTAATAGGGGTCAGAATAAAGAATCCTTTTGACCATTTACCGTTAATACAGGAAGGAGGGTAAAGCCCAGCTTGTTTAGAAGCAAATGCTTGTAAGAATCCTGCAGTCTCAGAATGCAGGATTCTTAATTTCCCATTAGATTTGCTATGGATTTTATTGTCGAAAAGTTTTCTTGCCGCAAGTCCCATGGTGTATCGCAGATTAATTTCTACCATAGGATGAAGCATGAAACGTCCTTCTTCAAGGAAAATGAACATATCCACTCCCAGGAACCCTTCGTAATGAGGTGCAATCTTTGTATCAATAAATTCTATTATCAGTTTTCTGATATCATTCATTACAGAAATATCTATCCATTGCTCCAACCATTTTTCTATTTCGCTGTCCGATAACAAGAAGTTGAAGCTATAAGAGAATCTATCAGTCTGAAAAAGAGAATAACCGCAAAACTCGGATTTCTTTTGCTTGCACTGAAATTCCATTGCGAAATCTTGAACTACCTGATGATCAGGTTCGGCCAAAAGCATCCCTTGACGACTGAGGATATTGCTGAATTTCCTTGTCATTGTGTCATTGATTTTTTGATTGACACAAATTATTCCTTTCCCATTGCCGGAGTAGGGGCTTTTGAGAATAGTAGATCTGTTTTGGGAGGATAGTGCATTGATATAATAAACTATTTCCGATACTGATGTTAATCCGACAGAGGGTTGAAGATATATGTGAGATTTGTCTACGTAGATTGGAGAGTAGTGGTTCTTTATAAACGACATTGCTTCTGATGAAGTCTGCCGATGGGCAAGAAACCTTATTTTATCCAATTCGGAATCGGAAGGCAGAAGTGCATCCGGAATACCTTCTTTTTGCAATCTTTTCTTTACGGCACGGTCCCATCCCCAAGGCTCGACAGAAGTGATATCCTCTATTCCGGATTCATTGTCTGCAGTGAAGATATTCATGAAATCGGCACAATCGGCGGCAAACTCTACGGCAGATCTGGGTGCCACAAAGTTTGCGTCATTATTAGCCAACGCATAGTCATGTTCCGGGTTAAAAAAATAGCGAATCATCTACAGAATTAATTCAAAGTCACGAACTCCCAACCAGCGCCCGAATTTACAGCCGACTTTCTCAAAATGAGATACCTGCTTGAATCCCAGATTCTCGTGCATTATACAACTTTTCAGATTGTCTTCCGTAATACAGGCTATTAATACCTTGTAACCCTGATGCTTACACGATTCAATAAGTTTTTCCATAAGTTTGCGACCTATTCCCTGACCTTGATAGTTTGTTGCAATGTATATGGTAGTCTCTAAAGTATGTCTGTAGGCAGCACGGGATTTCCATAAATGTGCATAACTATAACCCACTACTTTTCCATCTATCTCATATACAAAGTAGGGGAATTTTGTGGATATCTCGGATATACGCAGTCTCATCTCTTCTGTAGTAACCGCATCGGTCTCGAAAGAGATATCGGTGTTGAGTACATATTCATTATAGATGGCGGCAATAGATTCCGCATCTTCCGTTTTTACAGGTCTAATCATATCGAGATATTGTCATTGATTCCACAAAAATAAGCAGTTACTCCGGTATTTCTATCCGGTACGATATATAATCATTATATTCATTCGTTTGGACTTTAACTTTTTCCAATTTTAAAAAAATCCACAAACTCTTTACTTGTCTCTTAAGGTTGTCTGTATCTTTGCGCAGAATGTTAAATCTTTATTTATGGACAACAGTAAGATCATAATCAGGAATGCTCACATGAACAATCTCAAGAATATTGATGTTCAAATTCCAAAACACAAAGTGGTAGCCTTTACAGGAATATCCGGCTCCGGTAAGTCATCTTTGCTTTTTGATACTATCTATACGGAGGCTCAGCGTCAACTGATTGAGACATTTGGTACTTTTGCCCGTTCACGCATGCCGAAACTCTCCCGGCCGGATGTTGATGAGATTTTAAATCTCTCTACGCCTATTGTGATTGATCAAAAGCGTATGGGCAATAATCTCAGAAGTACAGTGGGTACAGTTACGGAACTTATTACATACATCAGACTCCTTTATTCCAGAATAGGGCAACCTTTTTTAAACCAGCCTTCATTCATATTTTCGTTTAATCACCCACAGGGAATGTGTCCTCATTGCCACGGATTGGGTAAACAGGTTAAGATAGATCTTGATATGTTTCTTGAAAAGGATAAATCTTTACGTGATGGTGCCATTCAACATAGTTTTTATAAGACCAACTCATATTTGCTGAAAGAACTTATCGGGTATGGCATATTTGATCCGGATAAAAAACTTAAAGATTATACTCAGGACGAATTAGATAAATTACTATTCTCAGAACCTTTTCTTTTAGATAAAACAGTTAGTAAACTAACATATAACAGATATTTTGAGGGTATTGTAAGAAAGTTGGAGAAAGCCATAATAAGTCGTGCAGATGATGAAACTGAAGAAGATGAAAAAAATGCCTATAATAAATTCTTCACCTACAGAAGATGTGATAAATGTAGTGGTACCAGACTCAATGAACGAGCCTTGTCGGTGAAGATCAATAATAAATCTATTGGAGAACTAAGTAGAATGGAACTTACAGAAGTTCTTGATTTTGTAAAAAAAGTTGAGGATCCGATAGGCTTGTCCAAGCCAATCCTCAGGAAAACAATATTTGTTCTTGAAAAACTGGTAGAGATAGGGGTGGGGTATCTTTCTTTGGAACGTCCTGTATCAACACTTTCAGGAGGAGAGAGTCAGAGGGTGAAAATGGCCCGTCAATTGGATTGTGATTTGACCGACCTCCTTTATATACTGGATGAGCCGAGTATCGGTCTTCATCCCAGAGATACTGAGAAACTAATTAGAATGTTCTATGACCTAAAAGATAGGGGAAACAGCGTTTTTGTGGTAGAACATGATCCTGATATTATTCGTTCTGCAGAATGGATAACTGACATTGGACCGATGGCCGGCTCAAATGGAGGAAGAATAGTGTACAACGGAATCCCGGAAGGGCTTTATACCTCAGATAGTCTTACAGGCAAGTGTTTGATTCAGAAAAACGATAAAACATATATACGTAAGGCCTGGACTGGATATTATACGGTAAGCCATGCCAAACTAAACAACCTTAAGGATGTAACTGTAAATATCCCGAAAGGAGTACTTACATGCGTGACCGGAGTAGCCGGATGTGGAAAAAGCAGTTTGATACATGGCTGTTTTGTTCCTAATCATCCTCAAGCGATAGTAATTGATCAGCAATCTATCGGACGAACATCCCGTGGCAACATAGCAACATACGTAGGAATATTCGATAAGATAAGAAAGGAATTTGCGCTTGCCACAGGTACGCATGAGTCACTTTTCAGTTTTAATTCCAAGGGTGCTTGTCCAAAATGCAATGGTCAGGGAGTACTCTCTTACGAGATGCATTTTCTTGATTCCGTCAAAACAAGGTGCGATGAGTGTGAAGGTAAACGTTTTAATAAAGAAGTCCTGGAATTACAATATAAAACAAAAAACATATCGGATGTACTTGAAATGACTGTAAACCAAGCTCTGGAGTTCTTTCATGTTCCTATAATTAAAAAGTCATTAAGTATGTTGCAGGAGGTCGGGCTGGGCTATCTTAAGCTGGGACAGTCTCTCAGTACTCTTTCAGGAGGAGAGAGCCAACGCCTGAAGATAGCTTCAGAACTTAAGAAAAGCGGTAACATTTATGTTATGGATGAACCGACCACGGGACTGCATATCAGCGATGTAGATGTCTTCTATAAGATAGTCAAGAAACTAGTTGATGCGGATAATACCGTTATTATCATTGAGCATAATCTGGATATAATAAAGTGTGCCGACTGGATTATAGACATGGGACCGGATGGA
Source organism: uncultured Bacteroidaceae bacterium (assembly GCA_964646955.1). Classification (GTDB taxonomy): domain Bacteria; phylum Bacteroidota; class Bacteroidia; order Bacteroidales; family Bacteroidaceae; genus Colenecus. The sequence goes on from CAZYFO010000045.1 coordinate 8,887, forward strand.
GGTGAAAAAGGAGGAAATATAATATTCGAAGGGACACCAGAAGAGATAATAAACTGTCCACATTCTGCCACAGGTAAGTACCTAAAAGCATTATTTGTCTAAACAGGTTGGTATAATCAATAAAAGCGAAGGTTGTAAGCCTTCGCTTTTGAATTGTTATTTTAAACAACTTTTAAATGGAAAGATTATGAAGTACGTTAACCAGCTCTTCCTTTATCGGTTTGTCTTTTTTAATAGCTTTGCTGAAAGGTACATAAACCATTTCATCATCATGAATGCCAACCATAACGTTGCGTTGACCTTCTAATAAGGCCTCAATACTAGCGGCACCCATGCGACTTGCCAGGATCCTGTCATAAGCAGAAGGACGGCCACCACGCTGTAAGTGTCCCAAAATACTGACTCGTACATCAAAATTTGGATATTCTTTTTTTACTCGTTCAGCATAATGCATAGCACCTCCGAGTTTTTTGCCTTCTGCGACAAGAACAATACTTGAGTTTTTTGACTTACGGAAACCATTCTGAATCAATTCCTCCAATTGGTCTACTTCTGTATCACGCTCAGGAATGATTGCAGCTTCAGCTCCAGCAGCAATAGCTCCGTTTAATGCAAGAAATCCTGAATCGCGTCCCATAACCTCAACAAAGAATAATCTTTCGTGAGATGTAGCTGTATCACGGATTTTATCGACACACTCCAGAATAGTATTAAGAGCAGTATCATAACCTATGGTTGAATCTGTCCCGAATAAATCATTGTCAATAGTGCCGGGAAGGCCGATACATGGTACATCGTATTCTTCAGCGAAAATACGTGCACCGGTCAGTGATCCGTCACCTCCAATAATGATAAGTGAGTCAATGCCGTGTTTCTGCATATTCAAGTATGCGGCGTTTCTTCCTTCCGTAGTCTTAAATTCGTCACATCTAGCTGTTTTCAGAATAGTACCTCCCTGTTGAATTATGTTGCTGACATTCTCTGTTTTGAAATCAATGATTTCATCAGCTACAAGCCCCTTGTAGCCACGAAAAATTCCTTTTACTTCCAAGCCATTGTAGATGGCTGAACGTGTGACCGCACGAATAGCAGCGTTCATGCCCGGAGCATCACCACCCGAAGTAAGTACACCGATGCACTTGTTTTTAGTACCCATTGTTAAAATGATTAATTATATAATTACGACACTCCTCCATTAACCACTTGGGCGTAGAGGTAGCTCCGCAAATTCCTATTGATTGTACTCCTTTTAGGAGTTCGAAGTCTATATCTTCCTTATCTTCTATAAGATATGATTTCGGATTGACATTAAGACATTCGTTAAAAAGCACCTTCCCGTTTGAACTTTTCTTTCCGGCGACAAAAAGTACCAATTCGTGATTTGAAGCAAACTCCCTAAGATGTTCTCTACGATGCGATACCTGTCCGCATACGTTGTTCTTGAAATTGAATTTTATGCCATCAGGGACGCGTTTCGCAATAACTTCAATCAGTTGATTATACTCGGATGCAGATTTGGTGGTTTGTGAATAAAGGTAGATGTCTTTTGAGAAATCTATTTTGTCAATGTCATCAATTGACTCTAAAACCATCGCATTACCTTCTGTCTGTCCCACTAATCCAAGAACTTCAGCATGTCCCTTCTGACCGAAAATAATTATCTGTTGCTTATTTGGATCCATGCGCAGGTATTGCTCATGAATATGTTTTTGAAGTTTCAAGACTACCGGACATGTGGCGTCGACTAAAACGATATTGTTTTTTTTGGCGGTTTGATATGTAGAAGGCGGTTCTCCGTGAGCTCTTAGCAATACTCTTGCATTTGTAAGATTCTCAAATTGATCGTGGTTAATAGAACGAAGACCCATTTCAGACAGACGCTGGCACTCTTTACCGTTATGAACTATATCGCCCAAACAGTAAAGGGGCCGGTTCTTCTTCAGTTCATCCTCGGCTTTGCCAATAGCGGCAAGTACCCCGAAGCAGAATCCGGAATCGTTATCTATCTCTACTTTCATCTATTTTTTTTGTTGCCCTAATAAACGCATCCATCAACCATTTATTCTGTTGCTCAATTGTCATATTGCTGTTATCAAGAAGCAAAGCGTCATCGGCCTTTCTAAGAGGCGATACCTCGCGGTGAGAATCGATGTAGTCTCTCTCCTGAACATTTTTCAGAATCTCCTCAAATATGGGACTATCGCCTTTCTCAACCATTTCGTCAAAGCGACGTTTGGCGCGTATTTCGGCAGACGCAGTTACAAATATCTTTAGCTCAGCATCAGGATATACAACAGTGCCGATATCACGACCATCCATTACTATGCCCCGCTGAATGCCGAATTTTCGTTGGGCAGATACCATAGACTCGCGTACGAACCCAATGGCAGAGATGTAACTCACCTTTCCAGAGACTTCCATGCCGCGAATCTCATGTTCAACATTTTCACCGTTTAGCATTGTATATTGTCTCCCCTCACCGTCTTTTCCAAAAGAGATAACGATATTGCCGATATCGGCCATGAGAGCATTCGTGTTTATACCGTCAACTGAAAAGTAGCCTTTACGGCTACAATAGAGTGTAACTGCACGATACATTGCTCCTGTGTCAACATAAGTATATCCGGTGTCGGCAGCAAGTTTCTTTGCCATGGTGCTTTTTCCACAGGATGAGTGACCGTCAATGGCTACAATTATTTTATCCATATAATAATCAGATGTTGTATGCGAAATTGAACAATAGTGATGATGTAGATACCTGATATTTGCCGTATGACAAACCGAACATGACCTTTTTGAGCTGAAGGCCCGTTCCTATTGAAAATCCTTCAAGTCCTTTATTCCCTTTATCAGAAAACATCGCTCTGTTATTAAGATTACATCCGACAGAGAGATAAAGCTGATCCGATAAAAGAACATCAGTACCGAATGAAATATGACGCACAAAAATGGTACCGAAATTCAAATCGTCATCTTCAGCAGTCGAAAAATATTCCGAGTCCCAATGGTTGAGTCTGCTCATGGCTGCCGTAATACGTAGCGGAGCATGAGCCAATTTCCATGAAACTCCTGCAGAAAGATCGAAAGGAAGATGTTCGAACGTGTTCTCAAAAGCCTTTATCTGTCCACCTAAATTTGTAGCAGCGATTCCAAAGGAGAATTTAGTCTCCGGATTGTGATAATTCAACCCCATATCTATACCTATTGCAACAGACGAAAGATAACTATAATGGGAGTATATGAAGTTACCGGTTACACCTCCTTTCCAAAACTCACTCAATTTATAGCTGTATGTCCCGCCTATTGCAATATCCTTCGCTGAAAATGTTCCCGTTTCAATGTTGTCAGGAGAAGTCTCTTTCATGGCTCCGTAATCAACGTATCTGGCAGTAACAGCATAAGATGAATAATTATCAATAGGAGAACAAAATAAAGCTCCTGCGATTTTTGTAGAAGATAGCCAACTCATATAATTAATTCCGACATATTTCCGGTTTACGTTTGAAAGAAGAGCCGGATTCGATACTAGAAGAGTCGGTTCTGCATCGGGAATGGACACTCCATTACCTCCAACAGAAGCAGCATGAGCGGATA
>CAZYFO010000045.1:12580-13831 GCA_964646955.1 uncultured Bacteroidaceae bacterium
TCTGCATCGGGAATGGACACTCCATTACCTCCAACAGAAGCAGCATGAGCGGATACAGGCAATTCCAAAAATGCAAAAGCCGAAGTTTGATTCTGTCCGTAAATATGTACTGAATCAAAAACGGTCATTAACAGAATGATAAGTAATAGCTTGTTCCTCATTGTCTTTCTTGTAGTCTCGAAATTATATCGGAATATTTGTTCCGGACGCTTGCAAAGATACATAGATTCCTATGTTAACAACGGATTTAAGTAAATGTTTTTCTATGCTCTTATTATTAAGACAATTATTCAATTATAAAAAAAACAGAAAATTGTGCTTTTCGAATGCTAACAAACAAAAAAGTGTTACTTTTGCGAGCCGACCTAAGATAACTAGAAAAGTCAAAATAAAATTATGGAAATTAAGAAATCAGAACATGCGGATCTCGAAAAAGTAAAGACGACATCCCTACTGATAGGATTTGTGATGGTCCTAGCCCTTCATTTTGTGGCATTGGAGTGGACACAAAGAGATAGAAAAATGGATACAGGTGAGGTTTATGCCGGTGAGATATCTCTAGAAGAAGAGATGATACCTATCACTCTTCCCGAACAAAAGACCGTCCCACCTCAAGTTACTACAGTCTCTATTGCAGAGGTTATCGAGATTGTGGATGATGAAGCCGATTTTGAAGAAGTTATAACCAAGTCAGAACAAGATCAGACGGAGTTTATTGATATCACAGAGATTCCAAATGTGATAGTTGCGCCGGATGAACCGGATGAAGAGGTTCTTTTCCAGGTAGTAGAAAAGATGCCTGAGTTCCCGGGTGGTAACGCAGCTCTTAACGCTTACCTGAAAAAGAATATCAAGTATCCTCAAATCTGTAGGGAGAACAACATTCAGGGACGTGTACTTATCCAGTTCATCGTTAACAAGGACGGATCTATTGTAGAACCGGAAGTTATGAAGAGCGTTAATCCGTACTTGGACAACGAGGCAATACGAGTTATATCAACAATGCCAAAGTGGACGCCAGGTGAACAGCGCGGAAAAACGGTACGTGTAAAGTTCACAGTTCCTGTCAACTTTAAGTTAAATTGATTATTTGAGATTATAGTAAAAGGGGCGTTTAACAGCCCCTTTTATGTTTTATACCGATATGAAAACAAAACATCCCTCCGAAATACAGCCCCTTTTTGAGGAATATCTTCGTGGATTGAGTTATTCTCATTCTCCGGAGAATCTTTATGCTCCCATAAGATATGT
>CAZYFO010000046.1:0-10158 GCA_964646955.1 uncultured Bacteroidaceae bacterium
TCAGAAACTGGATAATTCGTTCAGTTCAGTTCCTGATTGCAGCTTTTATGTTCTCTCTCCCGATACAGGCACTTGTAATCAGGGGTGATGTTTATGGAGGCGGAAAATTCGGTAAAGTGGGTACTGAAAGTGCTCATTCTACAACCAATGTAGACATGTTGAGTGGTGAGGTACGTACTGTGTATGGTGGTGGACAAGAAGGCTTGGTTTATGGTGAGACGGATGTCGTTGTATCAGGTGGAACAATAGGAGCCGCGAAATGGGATGAGTCTCCTTTTGGAGGAGTGTTTGGCGGCGGTGAAGGTGTTGGTGCCACTGTTTTCGGAACCGGAAATGTATTGATTTCGGGAGGTACAATTATAAACAATGTGTACGGTGGTGGTAAAAAAGCTGATCTTCAAGGAAATGCCAATGTTCACATAACAGGCGGCATCATGGATGGAGCTGTCTATGCGGGTGCTAAGATGGCCGATATTTTAGGACGTGCATATTTATGGATAGAAGGGTCAAACAATAAACTTATTATTTCATCTGTATATGGAGGTAATGATATCTCCGGTAGAATGCTTGTTGATCAGTCAATAGTATTAAAACCGAATTTTACATTTGGAGTTCCCGAAATTGAGACAAACGACAATTGGAAAACCTGGAATAGTTTTGTTAGAGTCTCTTCCTCTGGGCAGTACCCTGTTATTGGTAAATTATATGGTGGAGGTAATGGAGAATATGAATATGCATTAGATGGTTCATTGGTGATGGACGCCTATCAGGATTGTCCACCTGAAGAAAGAATAACATTCACCGGTTTACAGAAGCCGGAAATCGACAAAACATATATTGACATTACAGGAGGTACATTAGGTTATGTATATGGAGGAGGTAATAATGCTACTGTGGCAGTACGAACAGATCTATATTTCAATCGAAGTCTTATTATTTCCAACCCTTCTTTGACATCGTCCGAATTTGCTAAGCTTAAGTTGCCGGGCGAAATAGAGGGATTGGATTATACTGTTTCCGGAGGTCTGATTACTCAGATGTATAATGTAAGTCGAATGTTCGGTGGTAATAATAAGGCCGATATGGCTATTCGTCCGAACTGGCATCTTGTTTCCGGAAGTGTCGGAGATCTCTATTCCGGAGGTAATGAGGGTGACATGACGAATACCAAGGGTATTTACGTTGGTATCACAAGTCCAAATATGACGGTTAATAATGTGTATGGAGGTTGTCGTATGGCAGACGTGAATCCTACTCCTGCAGGTACTATTGAAGCTGAATCATTTGAGGGTTATACGTTTGATGCTGGATATGCGGCACGTGTATTGGTATCTGCAGGTAATGTCAGGAATGTATATGGAGGTAACGATATTTCCGGTAAAGTTCAATATGGTACCAATGTATATATAAGCGGTATTATTTCAGGTGACGTTTATGGAGGAGGTAATGGTTCTTATGCATATACTGATAATCTGACTTGGGCGACTACTCATCCCGAATATGCCGACTTGTATTATAACCCTGGTGCCAATTCGTTACAGGCTCTGAATTCCTTCAGACCCAATGTAGAACGAAGTCTGGTACATATCCAAGGTGCAAGTGCTGATTATCCTGCAATAGTAGGCGGTAGTGTTTATTGTGGTGGCAATAGTGCTACATTGATGGATTATTCTACTAATGCAATAACTCCATCTGCAATATTCAGAATAGGAAAAAACGTTCGACTGAATAAGACTTTCCTTGGAAGCAATGGTGCCAATATGATTGATAACGTATTACTTGCAAAATATGCAGATAATAGTTTCAGTTCTCTTGATTTGACAGATTCGGGCCAGTTTGCTACATATATGGAAGGTGCTTCTTTGGCCGTGCTTCCTTCAATTGCCTGGAGCTGGGGCGATGCAGAGACAGTTTCTGCCGTAAATGCATATATAGGTTCATTCTTCTGTGGTGGTAATGTAGGTAGTATGACTATAAGCAGTCCTATTATCATGAATTTCCCAAAACAGCTGGTAATATTTTCCAAGATTGTGGGAGGTTGCAATACCGCCAATATTGCAGCAGGTACATACAATGCGGCACGCTTAGGTGGTGTCACAGTAGCAAATACGGGAAGCTCGGCTTCTCAGCCTAAGATTACTCTCAATGTTCGTTCAGTACTTGAACCCCGTGTTTTGACACTTAATAAGGATGCTAATAATTTTGTTACTTCCGCAGCTCTGGCGTGGAGTACCTCTACATTCAAGAAAACCCTGAATGGTCCCGATACTGAAATATTATCCGGGGCAAATATCTATGGAGGTTGCTATTCCAGCGGATACATTAACGGTGACGTAACCATAAATATTCCGGAAAATCTGATTTCCGGTAATCTGGGTGAAAAATATTTTATTGATACTAATATTCCATTTGGAGATTATGTATTCAGTACGGCTTTGAATGCGTTCGGTGGAGGTTATGGTATAGATACTGAAATCAGAGGAAACACGAGAGTGAATATCACTGATCGCGGTCGTATAATGAAAGTGTTCGGCGGAGGAGAGATGGGTGTCGTATCGGGTAATACGCAAGTAACTTTAGCCGCTAACCTTACTATTCCTACTGATGATAATAACTACAATGTATTGGATGTTTATGCGGGAGGTTTAAAAGGAAATATATCCGGAAGCACCCGTCTGAATCTTGAAGGAGGTAAACTTAAAGATGCTTTCGGAGGTAGTTGTGTGGCAGATATTGCCGGTTCTACTTATGTGAAGGTTGGTGATATTTCTAGAGTAGGTGACGTAAATAATCTCTTTGTAAAGGGTAATATATACGGAGGTAATGACTTTGGAGGCAGCATAGTTGGAAATGCACTTTATGCCGGCCTTGGTAATGGTGGAAAAGCGGTTCGAACACAGACCATGGTCAGATATCAGTCAGGTTTGATTGATGGCAGTATCTTTGGTGCTGCAAATGGTGCTTATAATTATGATCAGGTGCAGCCTGAAATGAAACCGGCTGTTTACCCTAAGCAATATTCGGATATAACTGCTCAGGGTGATGAGATTTGTGCAAACAGTTTTGTACTTGTTGAATCCCCCTCAATTAAGATAGATAAGATTAAAGGCTCAGTATATGGAGGCGGACAGGGTTATGCAGGATATAAAGGATTGGTTGATACAAAACAGACTTATGTTCGTTTAAATGCGACAGGTTCTTATTCAAGCCGTACATCTAACGCAATAGGTGCTTTAGTAGAGAATGTATATGGTGGTGGTTATTATTCTTATGTTTACCAGACACGTGTAGATGCCGAGAAAGGTTACTATAATACTATATTCGGAGGAACAGTAGGACTGACACATGCTAATTTGAATAGTGATGTTTCCTATGACTGCAATAAGACATACGTAAATATCTATGAGGGTATTGAGAATACTTCGATGAATGTATTTGGTGCCGGAGTTACCTCTGGTGTTGATGAATCTACAAATGTTACTCTTTATGGAGGTAATATAGGTTATGTCTTCGGTGGCTCTTATAATGAAGGAGGTTGTCTGGTGACAAATGTGATAGTTCCTTCAGCTTCAACCTTTAAGGGTAAGGCTATCTACGGCGGTAGTGTAGGTTCAAGTGACGATCTGCCTTGTGATGTGAGAACATCTAATGTCACACTCTCTTCAGTCAATGCATATCTTTCTGAAGGTTTGGTTTTTGGTGGAAACAGAAATTATCGTGCGACCAATAATACCAATGTAACAATCAGTGTTCCTATGTTAAAGTCTGCCGAAGGAGATTATCTGACAATCTACGGTGGCGGAGACGGAGAACATACCATAGCAGGTCATGCAAATGTGAATCTGCTTAGCGGAGCAGTGGTCAATACCGTTTATGGCGCCGCTCGTAACGGTAAGGTCTATAATAGATATGATAATAAGATAGGTGCTGATGCCTATTTTACTGTAAACAATACAAAATACGCTCATTGGGATTATTCAACAGCTTCAACAAATACTCAGATAAATATCAATAGCGGAGCAAGAGTAGTTGCAAATGTTTACGGTGGTGGTTATGGAGTAAACGCGACCGTATGCGGAACAACAGGAGTAAGACTGATAGGAGGTACTTTAGAAGGTGATATATATGGTGGTGGATATGCAGGTTCAGTAAAACCTATGACGAGTTCAGATATAGGTTGCTCCGGAATATCGGCTATAGCAAATGAATTGGTAGGGACCTTTGATTATATAATAGGTGGTCGCGTAAGAAATGTTTACGGAGGTTGTTATGAGGGTGCTGTTTTGGGCGAAACCAATGTAAATATTGGTCTTCGCGAGACTCCTTCAAAGACTGTACTTTTAGCCAATGGTTCTTATGCAGCTCCAACCTTCAGCTGGGGCAAGCCGGTTGTACAACGAAGTGTTTACGGAGGAGGTGAGAAAGGTCGTGTTACCACATCCATTGTTAATATGAATAATGGCTATGTGGGCTATGATTATAATGCCAATACCAGTTCTTACTATCCAAAGTTGGCTATTAACTCAAGTGATGTTTCAAATCTGTTGAAGGAAAACGGAAATATGTATGGTGGAGGATATGGCGAAGTTGCTATTACTCTTCACTCAAATGTAAATATGTATGATGGCGTCATCCGCAACGCATTGTATGGCGGCGGTGAGATTGCTTCTGTAGGTTACGCAAAGACACTAAAAATCGGGCGCAACTACATATTGGATAATACTCCGTCGGAAGTAGAAAATCGGGAAAATGGCGATACTCATGTCAATATTCAAGGTGGTCTTGTCGAAGGAGATGTGTTCGGTGGAGGACGCGGATTCAGTTATAATTCAGAAGGAGCCATGTTATTGGGTGAACACTTCTATAGTGATGGTTTTGTATTCGGCTCTACAGAAGTTAATATTCATCGTGGTACAATAGGTACTGATGCCTCTCTCGAAGAAGGACATGGTAACGTATTCGGTGGTGGTAATATTGGTTATGTTTTTTCATTAACCGGAACCAAGAGTAATGTTGACGGTTATTATTACGGGTCCGATGATAAACTTACCGAAGACTGTAAGGTGATTGTATCTCCTTATTGTCTGGTTAAGAATGATGTTACAATAGGTGGTGTAAACTATAGCGCAGGTGATTTTGTTTATCAGGACGTTCTGAATACGTTAGCTTTTGATGCCCCTGAATGGTCTTCTTTGGATGGTTTGGGTATTAATATAAGAAATGCTGTATTTGCAGGAGGTAATGTTACTCAGGGTACTGACATCATGTATGCCGATGCAAAGACCGTGTTCGGTAATGTTACAGCTTCTGTCGTGGATGTATATGATTGTGACTTTATTACCATAGGCGATGATGGCATAGGTGGTTTATATGGTGATGGCAACCTGACATTGGTTGATGGTTACCGCGAATTGAATGTTACCAATTACGGTACAGACTATAATCATCTGAATAATGCTTTGTCCTATGAAGATTATATGGATCTTCATGCCAGAAAGAAGGCTTATTATGAGTTGAAATATGGTTGCACTGATGATCATACTTACACGGATTCAAAAGGCAAGACACACAATTATGTGGTTAATGACCTGATAACGGGGGCTATATATGAAAAGATGACTTCTGAAGAGAAGGAACACTGGTTATTGAAAGGTTTTGCCACTCTTTATGCCGGTCGTCTGCTGAATACTATTCAGAGAACTGACTTCTGCGGAATTTTCGGCAGTAGAATTGTTTTGAAGGGAGCACGAGACAGAGTTACCTCCCTATCGGATTACGCAAACTATACAATAAACCGTGTAGGCGAATTGTCTCTTAATAAGTTTAATGAAAATGGTTGTTATTTCGGAATATACAGCGTGGTAAATCTTTTGGGAGGCCTTACTTCAGATGTGGACTTATATGATATTCGCACCTCAGATAACACCGCATATCCGGCAGATGGAGCAAAAACATATCTTGAGTGGAAAACGGAATATCTTCAGGAAAAAATAAGAAACAATGGTTCTTCGGTAAACGTTGTCGCTCTGGCAAGCGGTGTATGGTTAGAGATAGTTAAGAGTGAAAATGCAGGTGTCAAGGATTTCGGATATGTTACCGGTGTTGTTCAATTGGATTTGGTAAATGTGGCTACTGGAGAAGGTGGTGGATATGTTTATGCCAGAAACGAACACCTTCCGCGTCAGCTCTCCGGAAATACAAATGTTGTATTGTCTCAGGCTAATAGTGATGCCGTATCTAATAAGATGTACGTGTATACTGGAGTGCCTGTTCCTTACGAGACCTCTGGAAACTGCGTTCATTCTTTGAAACAGATTGTGGATGATTGTTTTCCAAGAAACGGCAGTTATACAGGAGCGGATGCTTCTGCAGCTCACTATTGGTATATTCGTGGTGATTTCTACATGTATAATCAGTTGATTTCTGCTTATACCGGTTTATCTCAGGCTTATCCGAAGTCTGTGGATATCCCTCTTACCATATCTACAGGTGCAAACGGAAAGATTAGTATTGAGAGTATAAATGATAGCAAGTATGCATATTTTGCAGGAATGCAACACCAAGGTGAAACACTTGGAATCGGTGATTCCTTACAGATAGGAATTGGTTATTACAAATTGAATGATCCAATAAGTTATTGGGATTGGGAACGTCTTAGCGAAGTAGAAAAGGATTACTTTACTGATTCGACATACGTATGTATAAAGGATGTTTTGAACAATGATGGTGAGTCGGTAGGTGTCTTAGGTGATTTGGGAGATATGGCATACAAGAAAGATGCCGTGATAGATAAAGTTATTTTTGATAACCTGGGCTCAGTGATGATAACAGTAGATGATCCTGATATGCCAGGTGTTACAATACAAGTTCCTGTGTCATCATTCTTTAGAAAAACAAATTCGATTTCGCATGACAATGGATTCTTGTTGACTTTTGAAGCGAATAATCCGGGACGTTGGGATGAGTATTATATTCTTAAGAATGGTTCGCAGCAAATCTCGAAAGAAGAATATCTGGCCAGTACGAATAAGTCAAACTATACAAAGGCTCCCACCTTCTACTGTAATACCAGTGGAACTTACAGTCAGCGTGACTATGTAATGGGTGATGTACTGGATGAGGAGTTATATAATCAGCAGACTGATTTGGTCAATGAGTTAAATGCTGCCGGTATGACATTGCCTGGTAATCAGGCTGTTTTCGAAAAGGCTTATGTGGCGAAGGAAGAAGTTCATGTATGGACCATGTCTTCAGGTAACGAGCTGATTGATATGCTTGTTATTCCTGGTAACGTTATCTCTGAAACAGATTATAACAGACCACAGAATATAAATATTCGCAGTAAATTTGAAATGGGTTACCTGTGTACTAGTAGCTTGATAGATAATGAACCTCCGATTTTGTATGGTGAGGTAATTCCTGCTTCTCAATACAATGACATGAGTGCAGATCTTAAGTCATGTTTCAAACTCGCTTATTATTGTACGCAATCAGGCAAATACGGAGGTAAGTTTTATAATGCCGGCAGAAATTACACTGCATTGGAATGGAATACATTGAATGAAACAGAACGTTCATATTTTGTATTCAATAAAGATGCTATGGATATGATAGGTCAGAATTTTGCTCTTATTGAAGATGGAGCATATGATCCGACTGCCGATCCTGGTCGCTATTCCGATGTGACGTCTCTTGATTATCAAGCTGTTTATTTGAGAAATGAACCTATGGACGTTACCGATATTATGGACATAAATGGTAATTCTATATCTCAGGTAGTTAACGGTACGATATTGGATAATACGAATTATGAGAAGTTGCCTAATGAACGTCGACGTTATAGTCATGTGATTATAGGTTCTGACGATGTGGCTAACGATTCTGCAATATACATTGTAAATCAAACATTCAGAATAGGTGATATTTACTACAATACAGGTAGGGTGTTATGTCCTACAGAGTATTCTAATATCACTGATATATATCAATCCTCAGCATATTTCTCCGAGTATCATTTCAGTGAGACTGGCCATTATTATGTATGTAATGAATCTTATTCGACTATTCTAGGGATTACCCCATTGGCATTAGTTGGAACCAAATACGGCTCAACTCCGGGAACGGAGATTTCAGCCGGTAATACTGTCCCCGTTGGTACTGTCATAAATGATGTACAATATACACAACGTGTTATAAATAAACAGACAGGATTTAATATAACTGGTATTACTCCTAATGAGATAACCAGATTATTTGTTCCCCGAAGTGCAGATATACGTGAACTATCGCAGGATAAGATTGTTACTTTGGTTTTAAAATATACATATCTGGAGAGCGATTATGAGGGTAATAACTTTGAGGAGATCAATGAGCGTCATGTATTGAATATACGTATCCACTTTGAAAGCGGAGTTCCTACAATTGGTGAAATACAGGCTCCGGGTTCCGTATTGCCGGGCACTGCTGTAGGTATGAGTCAGCCGAGAGTAATTCCCGGTGCTTATGAGATTCTCGGAGGTGGATGGGAAATATATACTAATGATAAGGATGCATTTGCTCATAAGAACGGTTCGGTTTATGAAAATTCACGTGCTCCGTTATATTGGTTCCAGGATGGATACTGGATTGCATACTATGCGAAAAGCTATCTGGGTAAGACCTATTCGGAGCCTGTTCCTCTGACCATTGCAAATTATCATCGTATGGAGAGTGTATTCAATCATCCGGAACACCTTTATATTGACTCGGTATTTGTTAAGGAAGGAGTAAAGGCTATGAAGCGTCCTGCTAAGATTTATATTGATAATCATACTTGTGCTGACAATACACTGAATGAACTGGATTATCTGTATAAGTTCTTCACAGATACTCTGACAAAAGCCGGAGACACTGATGGTAACGGCAAACCTCTTACCAAACTCAATTCTCAGGTTAAGGATGCTGCTAATATGGTGTTTATTCTTCAATCCGATATGGTGCCTAAGAAATACACCGACTGGAATCCTATTGGTAGTGTAGGTCATGCATTCAAGGGTGAATTTCATGGAGATGGTCATACTGTTAAAGACCTTAACAGGTCTCTGTTTGGACAATTTGACGGAAAGGTATATAATCTGGGTGCTCAGGGAACATTCACCAGTAGCGGTATAGCTGATACCGGCAGTGGTATTGGATATGCTGAGAATTGTTGGGTTGAGACTTCAGGCAGACAATTTATCAATAATAGTCATGTAAACTATTTAGCCAGACCTGTTTTGGGCTCCGGCACTATAGTCAATAGTTATTACATAGGTGATGAGTATGCCAGAACTTATGTGGATGGAGATGCTAATCCTGCAACTCCTTTTCAATTCCTTAATGGATACGTTTCTTATTATCTGAATGGTTTCTACCTACAGAAGCGTAGCAATCCTAATATTGGGGTATCATATCGTGTAAATAGCGACGGGACTTACGTCGAAAAAATGCCATATATTTCAGATGCTGATAATTATGTCGAACGTACCATAGGAGAGGGTGACTTCCGTTTTGCAAAGGGTATTATGACTAACATCCCGAGTATTCGTTATGATATGGAGGATGGCAAATACTATCCAATATATCCCGATGACTTCATATTCTTCGGACAGACTCTGAGCTTCGGAGGGGTGCAAGGTAAAGATCAGGATGGAGTCCCGGAACGTATTGCTAAGTCAGAACGTACATTTGTTGAGATTAATGATGATGATCAGATATTACATAAGGTTGATTTGATAGACTTTTCTACAATTCCAGATAATCGTGTTTTCCGAGCTCCGGGTTATTATCTGAGTACTGATGGTTCACTTTCACAGCGTGCTACTTATTTCAATAAGGATGCTTCATTTATTAATAGATACTATTGGATAGTAGATTATTATGATATTGATAATAATCTGACAGCAATAGACCTTACCGGAAAGGACGATGTCAATTCATTGCTTGATTATGATGGGCTGAACAGTATCTTTACTAATGGTATTACGCATAACCTTCTGATTTATGCCAATCCTTTATCCAAAGGCTATTCAATACTCAGAAACGCAATGAATGAGCCATCTATTGTTGAAGGTAGTGAATATCATGAAATTGCGGAAGTCAATGAGAGTGAGTATCCGCTATTCCATCTGGTTGACAAAC
>CAZYFO010000046.1:10168-13770 GCA_964646955.1 uncultured Bacteroidaceae bacterium
ATGGTACTTATATGGCTACCACTGATCACTTCCTGGTTGACAAACAGAGTTTTGCTGTTCCTATTGCCTATACATTTGGTGGTGACGGTTTTTCAGATTGTTATATGTGGTATCAGCGTAAACCTGCTACTTATGCGAATGGTACAGGTCAGGAAGCATGGGAGGGTCTTGTATTGCCATTTACTGCAGATTTGGTGACTACTCAGGACAAGGGTGTTATCACTCATTTCTATAATGATGATGCTTCTGGTCACGAATATTGGCTGCGCGGATTTACCGGTGTAGATGATTCTAAGGCTACCTTTGTAAGGCCTAATTCAAATGCCGGAAATACCGGATATGACAGCAGAAATATCGTGGTGAATCAGCCTGTATCGAATACTTTTCTTTGGGACTATTACTATAGTCTTAACTCACGAAACGATAATAATGGTGATACATATCAGCAATACTACTCATCTGATAGAAATTATAATGATTATGTAATTACTACTGAGGATGTGCCGTATATTACTGCTTTCCCGGGTGTTAAATACATGGAGTTTGATATGTCAGGTGAGTTTGAACCTCAGAATACGGCATCACCAGCCCCGGATAAGATTGATCCTCAGACAGTGACTTATGTCTCAAGAGCAGGACAGACTATTGCCATGTACAATCCTTCAGACCTGATTACTGCTGTTGGTAATTACAAGTACTATGGTACTTATACAAATGTATTGCCGGTATCAGGTGGTACATACTATAGCATAGATGCCGCAGGTCACGGATTTGCATCATCCACTGATGCTTCAGTGCTGGCGGTTCCGTTCCGTACGTATATGAAGTATCAGTCTGCATCACCGGCACCTACAAAGGGAGGTCCAGACTACATAGTTATAGGTCAGGATGCTGACTATGATGCCGATAAGGATGTTCCTCAGGGTATCTCAGGTCTTGAGATATACGGGAAGTCAGGTGTGATACACATAATATCATCTCTGGAAGAAGAGGTTAGTGTGAATATTTATACTGCGGCAGGTCAGTTGGTACGTAACGTTCGTGTTAGCCCGGGTGCTCATGTAACTGTCCGTGTATCTGCTCACGGAGTTTATTTAGTAAATAGAAAGAAATTAGTTATCTGAAACAAATGCAACGCAACGCTAAAAAATTATTGGCAAAGTTAAGCCTGACAATATCATTACTACTGCTTTCGGCAGTAGGAGTTTCTGCTGCCGACTATGTAATTTATTATAACGGTTCGTATGTTTGTCTTAATGCGAATGGAGATGGGGTGACTACGGCCACTGCGTTTAATCCTAATACCTGTCTTTGGACTAGTTGTAATTCATCAGGGCAGGAGATTACTACTATTGGTACTGATTATAACTCAAGATGTGCTTTGAAAAACAAGTCTAATGGTATATATTTGTCTGTTAAGACATCTGGTACTAGGTATCTGCAAGCCTCCACTACAAATAATCTATATTGGTATTTAAACGGTTCATACTTATGTTATAACCCAAGTAATTATTATAGATATTGGATAAATTCGAGTGGAGGTATTGAACGAAATACCTCAGATACTCCACCTACTAATGCAACGTTCGGTGTGTTAGTTGTCACTACCACATTTAATAGCGAAGTGAATAATGCTTCGATTACAATAAATCCCAATTCTACTGAACTTACAAGCGAAGGCTCTTCAACTTCTATGTGGAGCGGCTTTAGTGGTAGCTATACTTCTTCATATTACACGTATTATTTTAATTATAATAATCATAATTACTGGTCCGGTGCTGATCACGGTTATAGTACTCCTACTTTATGGAATAATAATGGTTGTGTATTTGAATGGAGCATTGATCCTTCCTGTTCCGGCTACCAATATGTTTCTTTATCGGGAATAAGCGGAAATAATTGTACCCTGAATTATCTTTCGTTTGCCGAGACTGATGTAGTGGCTAAAGTCATGCTTAAGCTCACTCATCCCGATTATCCTGATTTATTGATGAATAGCTACGTAGATATTTCATTGCTTCCAAACAGAATAGATCCAGTTTCAATAACAGCAAATGATATTGCATTGGAGTATGGGAATACCTCAACGATAAGTTATACAATATCACCTTCAAATGCTTTTAAATATGTCACGTTCGAATCTGCCAATCCATCGATAGCATCGGTTAATAGTAGTGGAGTAGTTACTGGTAATTCTGTAGGTTCAACAACCATTATCTTAAGAGCATATAAATCTGATAGGACAACTGTTGCTGCTTCTACCACAATTAATGTTACTGTTTTATACAATCGTATCCCTTACAGCGGCAGGATAAGTATTCCCGGCACCATAGAGGCCGAGAATTTTGACAGGGGGGGGGAAGGTTTTACCTATCATGATTCCGATTCAGAAAATGAAGGCGATGCTCAATACCGGACTGACAGTGAAGGTGTTGACATTGCTGTAGGCAACAATGGAACTGTAATAGGCTATACCGCAACAGGTGAATGGCTGGAATACAGCATTGATGTCATAGAGCCGGGCATATACTCATACGAGGCTACCGTCTCATCGGGACTGTCAGGCTCCGGATTCAGTCTCAGCGTAATCAAGGATGGTAATACGACCAATCTTGGTACCGTTAATGTTACAAATACCGGAAATTGGGATTCATACATCGTGCAAAAAGGAAATTTCAGTGCGGAACTGGAGGAGGGCCCTCAGATACTTCGTATTACCATCACCGGAAGCTACTGCAATATAGATAAAGTTACTGTTAAACCTGCTGATCCTACTTCAATAACGTCAAATAATATAGAATTGGAGAATGGAAGTAATTCAACTATAAGCTATACATTATCACCTTTAAATGCCTTCAATTATGTTACTTTTGAGTCTGCTAATCCATCGATAGCATCGGTTAATAGTAGTGGAGTAGTTACTGGTAATTCTGTAGGTTCAACAACCATTACCTTAAGAGCATATAAATCTGATATGGTAACTGTTGCTGCTTCTACCACAATTAATGTTACTGTTTTTGTGCAGCCTACTTCAATAACGTCAAATAATATTCAATTGGAGAATGGAAATAACTCAACTATAAGCTATACATTATTACCTTCAAATGCTTTCAATTATGTTACTTTTGAGTCTGCCAATCCATCGATAGCATCGGTAAATAGTAGTGGAGTAGTTACTGGTAATTCTGTAGGTTCAACAACCATTACCTTAAGAGCATATAAATCTGATAGGACAACTATTGCTGCTTCTACCACAATTAATGTTACTGTTCTAAATAATCCGGGTACGTCTCCTGATAAGCCATATATTATAACTTCTCAAAGTGATTTAGACTACATAAAAACTCATTTGGCAAATTACTATGTGGTATCTGCAGATATCGATTTAAGCGGATTCTCTTCTATCAGCGGCACGTTTACAGGTTCGATTGATGGCGGTTATCATGTTATAAGAGGGCTTACCTCTGCTCTGTTTACTTCCACTAACAATGCTACAATCAAGAATGTGGTATTGGATAATGTGAATATTACATCAGGAACGAATGTAGGCCCGCTTGTTAATGAAGCAGCCGGAACTACCCGTATCTATAACTGTGGAGTCA
>CAZYFO010000047.1:0-13681 GCA_964646955.1 uncultured Bacteroidaceae bacterium
ACTCTGAACCGTGAGGCCATGCCGCTGTTCCGTTATCGTACACGTGACCTGACACGCATCCTGCCGGGTGACTGCCCATGCGGACGTACCCACAAGCGTCTGGCACGTTTCCAGGGACGCAGCGATGACATGATAATTGTCAAAGGTGTGAATATCTTCCCTATTCAGATTGAAAAGATTTTGATGGAATTCCCTGAGTTGGCAAGTGATTACCTGATAACAATAGAGACGATAGAAGATAACGACGAGATGACAGTCGATGTTGAGCTTGCTCAGGCTACCGATGATTTCAGCCTGCTTCAGAATCTCACAAAAGAGATTACACGCCGTCTGAAAGATGAGATATTGCTGACACCGAAGGTTCACCTGGTTGGAAAGGGCATTATTCCTCAAAGCGAGGGTAAAGCCGTCAGAGTTAAAGATTTACGTCAGAACCATTAATTTTCATAACAATATGAAGACAATAAAACAGATATCGGTATTCCTTGAGAATCGTCAGGGTACATTAGGTAGTATTCTGAATGTACTTAAGAATGAGAAAATAGAGATTCAGGCTGCTGCTGTCTCTGATACTTCAGATTATGGAATATTGAGACTGATAACCTCCGAACAGCGTAAAGCTGCGGATATTCTGAATAAGAACGGCATACTGGCCAATGTCAACGAGGTGCTGGCTATCAAAATCGGTTCCGATACGGCAGACTTTGCACTTGCTGTAGACTCTCTGACTAATGGGGGTGTACAGATAAACTATCTCTATACTTTTCATGTAGATAATATGCTGGTACTGATTATACGTCCGGACAATCTTGAAAAGGCAGTGACTGTTGCAGAAAAAAGCGGTCTTGAGTTAGTTAAGGGCTGGGAATAAACTATCTAATCAAAATAACCAATTTTATGCTTCTAAAAATCTTAATTCTTGTACTATTCTTCGCCGTAATGATAGGCGTAGGATTCTATTGTCGTAAAAGTGCGTCAAATGTTCAGGGTTTCGTATTAGGTGACAGAAATGTAGGTTCATGGCTTACGGCCTTTGCATTCGGTACTTCATACTTTTCTGCCGTAATATTTGTGGGATATGCCGGACAGTTCGGATGGAAATACGGCCTCTCTGCTACATGGATTGGTATAGGTAATGCATTAATCGGATCTCTTCTGGCATGGAGGATATTGGGCAGACGCACACGTCTGATGACACATTATCTGAAAAGTGCTACCATGCCGGATTTCTTCGGCCAGAGATTCAATTCCAGAAATCTCAAGATAGTAGCTTCCGTCATTATATTTATTTTCCTGATTCCATACACTGCGTCTCTGTATAACGGACTGTCACGCCTTTTCGGCATGGCTTTCGGCATTGATTACGCATGGTGTGTATTGGGCATGGCTCTTCTCACGGGAATATATGTTTTGATAGGAGGCTATATGGCTACTGCAGTAAATGACTTTATTCAGGGAATGATAATGTTGGTTGGTATCACTGCGGTAATTCTTACTGTGCTTAACGGGAATGGTGGATTCACAGCTGCCATTGAGAAACTGTCGCAAATATCTTCAGAGGAAGCACCGGCACTTAATGGTGCATTGGTCTCCTTCTTCGGGCCACAACCTCTGTATCTGATAGGAGTAGTTCTGCTGACTTCTCTCGGCACGTGGGGACTACCTCAGATGGTGGGTAAGTTTTATGCTATACGTGACGAGTTTGCCATACGTAAAGGTACATTTATCTCTACCCTTTTTGCTTTTGTAGTAGCCGGAGGTTGTTACTTTTTGGGAAGTTTCGGACGTCTCTACGGAAATGTGATTGAATACACGGCTTCGGGTACCCCCGTTTATGACAGCATAGTACCTACCATGCTTCAATCGTTACCTGATTTAATGATTGGAATTGTCATAATACTTGTATTGTCAGCTTCCATGTCAACACTTTCATCTCTTGTACTGACATCGGGTTCAACTCTGACTCTCGATATTCTGGTACCTGCATCGGAAAAAGCCGGTAAGAAAATGAATGAGAAGTCACAGTTACTGAGTATCCGTCTTTTCATCCTCTTTTTCATCGCTGTCTCATCTGTCCTGGCTATTGTTCAGGCAAAAAGCTCGGTTACATTTATCGCTCAGTTGATGGGTATTTCATGGGGAGCTTTAGCAGGGGCCTTTCTTGCTCCTTTCCTCTACGGTTTGTATTGGAAACGTACTACTGCAGCCGCAGTATGGACCAGCTTCGCTGTTGGTATCATAGTAATGTCTATTTGTATGTACGGCACCTTCACAGGTCATCCGATTTTCTCGAAATATTTCTCATCACCGATAAATGCAGGTGTCCTGGCTATGGTATTGGGTCTTGTTCTGGTACCTATTGTCAGCATGTTTACATCTGTTAAGGACAAGAAAAATGTTGATAAGATGTTCTCTTGTTACGACAATAAGGTTACTGTACATGCATTGACCGCGCTGGAAGACGAAGAAAAATAATGATAAGACCGTAAAATTTTGTCCTTTCGACAAAAAATAGGAACTTTGCATCCTGATTTCTGATTCTAGTTTTTTAGGATGAGAAATCAGGATGATATCTAAAGAAGATTTCGATAAAATAATGAACCGTAAACTACTACTTGGCGATGAAGCCATTGCTCAAGGGGCAATTGACGCGGGATTAAGCGGAGTATATGCTTATCCCGGCACCCCTTCAACAGAAATTACAGAGTATATACAGGGTTACGTCAAAGAGACCTCAGATAATATACATTGCCGCTGGTGTACCAATGAGAAAACCGCTATGGAAGCGGCACTCGGCATGTCTTTTGCGGGGAAACGTGCTTTGGTCTGTATGAAACATGTGGGACTGAATGTTGCAGCCGACCCGTTTATAAACTCTTCGATAACCGGTATTAATGGTGGTTTGATCGTATTGGTAGCCGATGATCCGTCTATGCACTCATCTCAGGATGAACAGGATTCCAGGTTCTATGGAAAGTTTGCTTTGTTACCAATAATTGAGCCATCCTCTCAACAAGAAGCATACGACATGATGTCTTATGCCTATGATCTGTCTGAGAGTCTTAAACTGCCGGTTATGATGCGTACAGTAACGCGTCTGGCACATTCACGTGCAGTTGTGGACCTGAAAGAGAAGAGGGCTCAAAATGCTCTTAACCCGGTAAGCGGGTCCAGAGACTGGGTTCTGCTGCCTGCAAATGCACGCAGACGTTATGCTGCCATGATTGAGAAACAGCCTGAGATAATGAGGTTGTCGGAGGAATCTCCGTTTAACAGTTTCAAGGCTGAGGCTAAACGTTTCAAGATGGGAGCAATAGCATGCGGTAATGCTTTCAACTATCTGAACGAGTGTTATCCGGACGGCGTTCCTTTCCCTGTTATCAAGATATCTCAATATCCGGTTCCGGCCGAGACTGTAAGAACAATGGCAGAACAGTGTGCCTCTATATTGGTCATTGAAGATGGTCAGCCTTTTGTGGAAGAGCAGCTGAAGGGTATTCTACCTACCGAATGTTCCATTATCGGTCGTTTGACAGGAGATTTACCACGTATGGGAGAACTGAATCCGGATATTGTCAAGAAAGCGTTGGGATTATCTCAATTGCCACATCTTGAAGTAGCCGACAACATAGTATCACGCCCACCGGCTCTCTGCCAGGGATGCGGTCATCGCAGCGTATATGAGGCTATCAATCTGGTATTGAAGGATTATCCTACCTCAAAAGTCTTCGGTGACATAGGTTGCTATACTCTCGGTGCATTGCCTCCATATCAGGCTTTGGACAGCACAGTAGATATGGGTGCATCTATTACGATGGCTAAGGGAGCTGCTGATGCAGGTCTGTATCCTGCAATCGCGATCATTGGTGACAGTACCTTTACACATTCCGGAATGACCGGTCTTCTTGATGCAGTCAATGCCAATTCACCTATCACCGTAATCATTTCGGATAATCTCACTACAGGCATGACCGGTGGTCAGGATTCTGCGGGAACAAATAAGTTTGAAGCTATTTGTCGCGGTATAGGTGTTGATCCGGATCACTTGAAAGTAGTTATCCCTCTGCCTCAGAACATGGAAGAGATTACATCAATTCTGCGTCAGGAGATTGAATACAAAGGTTTATCTGTTATCATTCCGCGTCGTGAATGTATTCAGACACTGGCACGTAAGGCAAAAGCTAAATCACAGGAGAAGAAATGAAAACCGATATCATATTAGCAGGCGTTGGAGGTCAAGGAATACTTTCAATTGCAACAGTAATAGGTCAGGCCGCTCTCGAAGAGGGTCTTTATATAAAGCAGGCTGAGGTTCACGGAATGAGTCAGCGCGGCGGAGATGTTCAGTCAAATCTGCGTATTTCCGACAAACCTATAAACAGTGATCTGATAGCACTCGGTCAGGCAGATATCATCATCGCTTTGGAACCGATGGAAGCACTGCGTTACAAACAGTATCTTGCCAGTGACGGATGGATAATCACTTCTTCCAACCCGTTTGTAAACATCGGCAATTATCCTGATATGGAAAAGGTGATTGGAGAGCTAAAAACCTTTGACAATCTTATTCTGATTGACACCGAAGAGCTCGGCAAAGAGCATAAGATGCCTAAAGCAGTAAATATGATTCTGTTGGGTGCCGCTTCGAAAGCACTCCAGAGTGTTACATTCGACAAACTTTGTGACAGCGTTAAGAAGATATTCAGATCCAAGGGAGATGCTGTCATAGAAATGAATATTAAAGCCTTGGAAATCGGTCGTAATTGCAAATAATAAAGATGAATACAGTTATTCCGGCAAATGTCATAGACGATTATCTTTCAGAGATAGAAATAAGCGATCTTAACAAAGCCTCCATACGTCAAATAGGTGCTGTTGTAGCCAATGCGGAGACAGTGACCGGTCAGGAGTTCATTCATTTTGAGATGGGTATACCGGGAATTGCTCCGTCATCTTTCGGTGTAAAAGCTCAAAAAGAGGCTCTCGACAGAGGTGTTGCATCCAAATATCCGAGCATCGAAGGCATTCCCGAGCTTAAAGAACAGGCAGCACGCTTCGTGAAAGCCTTCATCAATACTGATATTGACCCCAAGCACTGCACACCTACCTGTGGAGCTATGCAGGGTACCTTTGCAGCATTTCTGCTATGTTCTCAGATAGATCCTAAGAAGGACACCATATTGTACATAGACCCGGGCTTCCCAGTACAGAAGATGCAGGCACAGGTAATGGGAGTGAAATATCTCTCTTTTGATGTGGCTGATTACAGGGCGGAGAAACTGGGTGAGAAACTGGAGAGTATTCTAAGCAAAGGAAACATCTGCTGCGTAGTCTTTTCGAATCCGAATAATCCAAGCTGGATGTGTTTGAACGTAGATGAGATTCGTACCATCGGTGAATTGGCCACAAAATATGATACCATCATATTGGAAGACCTTGCCTACATGACTATGGATTTCCGTCGCGAAGGTCTCGGTATTCCGTTCAAGGCTCCTTATCAGGTCAGCGTATCTCATTATACCGATAATTATATCATGATGATTAGCGGTTCAAAGATATTCAGTTATGCCGGTGAGCGTATTGCTGTAGCCTGCATATCGGACAAACTCTTCGAACGTAGTTTCGACGCTCTTCATGAAAGATATGGCATCTCACGTTTCGGCGGTGCTTATGCTTACAATATGCTTTATGCCATGTCTTCCGGGGTTACCCATTCCGCTCAATGTGCTATGGCGGCTATGATGAAGGCTGCCTCAGACGGAGAATACAATTTCCGTGAAGACGTACGCGAGTATGCACGCCGTACCGAAAAGATCAAAGCTGCTTTGCTTCGAAACGGGTTCCATATCACTTATGACAAAGACCTTGATGAGACAGTTAGTGACGGCTTCTTCTTCACTTTCGGATACCGTCTGCCTGACGGCTCAGACATGGAGGGCGGCAGTTTGCTACATCAACTGCTCTACTTCGGTATCAGCGGCATAGTTCTATCATCTACCGGCAGTACAAAACAGGGCATAAGAGGCTGTTCTTCAAATATTCGTGAAGACCAATTCCCGGTTCTTGAAGAGCGACTACGGCTCTTCAACGAAGCTCACAGATAAGAGATAAGAGTTGGATTTTTCCACTTTTACAAAATAAGAAACCGTCGTATAGTTGTATTTCAACTGTACGACGGTTTTTTTATTGGCAATTAATCAGTTTCTGAATCTCAATAACAACAAGCTGATCAGAGTCCATAAACCGTGCAGAAGTATGCACCATCCTATGAATATCAATAGTGTAGTTTGTACTGCAAACGGATTCCAAATTGCAATCACGCCGCCTATTATGCATAAGATTGGAATAAGATAATGATAGAAAGGAACATTTATACCGTTAATACGTTTTATGTTTATCAGCGTATTTATCTGCTGGATACCAGCCAATATCAACAACGCTCCCAATAGTATAAACAGTAAGGCAATCAGTTTTGTATTGAAAACTAGGACTATCAGGCCTATTATCGCTTCAAAAGAAGATACTAGCGGAAGTGATTTTTTTCTAATTATTGAACTTATTATCGGTATAATCCCGGCCAACAGAAGGAGACATCCCAATAGAATAAGAATCCAATTGACGATCTGGATGTTAAGCCAGATAAACATTACTCCCGTCAAAACGGAAGCTACTCCCCAAATAACAGGAGAAAATACGTTCGGGATTTTACTAATCATAAATCTTAGAATTTGTAGGTAGTTGATACCAGTACTCTATTATTTGTGACCCAATGAGTATCACGTACCGTACCATTTGATTTTACAGTTCCGTATGCAACCGAAGTCCTTTCGTATTCCAGTCCAACATCGAAACAGCCAACAGTATAGGTAATATTAGGGCTGATGCGATACATCTTATCAATGTTATTGCCACCAAAAACATACATTGTAGTAGGTGAAAATAGATATTCGTCGCTACCTATATTCTTCATATAACCTAGAAACAATCCACCTTTAAGATTATTGACACTATATGTTCCCATAATCCATGAAGAGATAGCAGAAAGAGGATTCCACATATATCCCACCAGATCGTCTCTAAGCCCATATACTCCATAACCGGAAGTGATTCCGAGATGTGACATATTCTCACCCCACACCGTCTTTGTCTTCAAAGAAAGTCCGCCTTTATTGTATGATGCTTGAAACATTCCGCACCAACTATTCATATACTCATAAGTCTTTTCAACCTTGGGAGCGTTTTCATAAGCAATTGTTCTAGGGGCAATGCGTTGAAATTCTCCTCCTATTCCGAATTTAAAGTCTCCCAAAGTAAAATCCGCACCTAAATAGACTTCAGGTGCCAAGGCATTCTTCTGATACTCATATGACCTACCATTTATACCGGTAGATGCATATTGGAACTGATAGATAGCAGCAATACTTAACCTCAACTGTTTCTGAAGCAGATAACGGTCATATCTGATCTGAGGTGAACGGTTGAACGGATTAAATGGAGCGCCCATAGCAATTCCTATTGTCTCGGGGAATATCTCTCCGGACATCGGATGCCATGTCTGGCCGAGTGTCAATACATCATGACCCCAATCAAACTTAAAATTTGCTTGTCTAATTGACAACATGGTAGTACTTCCTGAAAAACCTGTAAAATCGGCTTCAAACTGACCACTAGTCTTTGCACCAAACAAATCAGGACCGGCTAATCGTGCTCCGAGTCTTGTAGTGATAGCCAACATCGAGATAGTGGAACGGTCATTTAAATCATTGCCATTCATATCCTTTTTAATATCAAGTGGTATGAGATTAAAAAGATCTGCTGCTCCCTGAAGACACTCTCTGTCATCAAAATACGTCTGATTGTTCACGAACCCATACCAATTCAACGTCGGTTTCGTTTGTTCCGATGTCTGTGCAGACATATTGGTTAGAGACACCAAAGAAATTGGAATCAGACACAACAAGTGTTTTTTATCCATAAAATGATATTTAGTTATAAATTATTGGTTACAATTCAATTGAATAGATCTTTCCTTTTTTAGTATTGATACTCTGAGAACCGCCGTTCCAACTTACTTTCAACTCACCGCCTACCGTAGACTTGAACACAGCCTTTACAGGTTTCCCGTCTTTCCAAGTTAGTTCAACCAACTCAAAACCTCCACGACAGCGCAGGCCTTTTACTGAACCGTCTTTCCAAACATCGGGAAGAGCCGGAAGAAGTACTATTTTACCGGTATGACTCTGTACGAACATCTCTGCAATACCTGCTGTACATCCGAAATTTCCGTCAATCTGGAATGGCGGATGAGCATCAAAGAGATTAGGATATGTACCACCCTTACCACCAGAAGAAGGACTAAGCTGGTCTTGAATCAGTTTATACGCATGATTTCCATCCAACAGACGTGACCACAGACAAACCTTCCAGCCCATAGACCAACCTGTTGAAGCATCACCACGAGCTTCAAGTGATGTACGGGCGGCTTTTAAGAGTTCAGGAGTATCGGCAGAAATCTGACGTCCGGGATATAATGCCCAAAGGTGAGATACATGACGATGGTTATCACGTGGATTATCCCAATCGTCCATCCACTCCTGAAGTTGTCCCCAGCTACCTATTTGCATTGGAGCCAATCTACCGGCAATATTCTTTAAAGTATCAATGAAAAGAGCGTTTTCTTTCATCATGCCTGCTGCCTCAATAGTATTTCCAAACAAGTCGGCAAGCATCTCATTATCCATAGAGGCACCGGCTACTGTAGTAAACCTGCCTTTACCGGTGGCATCGGTTACATTCGGGCTGTTTTCAGGTGAATATGAAGGAGCAACAACAAGCCATTTATGTTTGGGTTCTTCAACTAAGAAGTCAATATAGAACTCGCAGGCACTCTTCATAAGAGGATATATTTCTTTTAGATAATCTTTTGAAGGATTGAACAGATAGCTATCCCAAAGCTGCTGACAGAACCATGCATTTCCTGTAGGCCACATACCGTTGCCTGCACCATCTACTAAACCTGTTGAGCGCCATATATCCGTATTGTGATGAAGAGTCCATCCTCGGCAACCATACATCTCGGCAGATTCTTTTCCGTGTTCTGCACACTCCTCTATCATCTTCTTGAAAGGTTCACCCATCTCAGGAAGACCCGTAACGTCTGCAGGCCAATAGTTCATCTCGACATTGATATTGGTAGTGTATTTGCCGTCCCATGGTGCAAACAGCTGTTGGTTCCATATACCCTGAAGATTGGCTGCCTGTCCGCCCGGCTGAGAAGAGCTAATGAGAAGATAACGTCCGTACTGGAAATAGAGGGTAACCAACTGCGGGTCAAATTTTGATGCAAACTGCTGTACCCTTATATCAGTAGGCAGTTTAGACTGGTCGTTCGTTCCAAGATCGAGAGTTACTCTACCAAATAGATTTGTATAATATTTAGTATGTGATGCCAATGCCTTGGAATAGTCTTTAAGAATAGAGTTCGAATTAACCATATAACCCGAAGCCTTGGCAGTAGCATTTCCGCTGACATCCTTATAATTGACAAAATTTGTACCGACGGATGTAATTAAATAGGCTTCATCGGCATTTTTTACCTCAATTTGGCCATTGTCATTGTATATAGCGGTACCGCCTTTTGTATAAACATTTGTGATTGAAGTCCATTCTACAACACCTTTTATACCTTCGTGGTCTCCACCTTTCGCTCCACGACGTAATGAGGCAAACTGAAACTGACCATCTGTACCTGAAGCACCCTCCTCGAGTATGAAACTTTTGAATGGGGAGGTCTGACTAACGTTGAAAGTCAATTTCCCTTTTTCAGATGCAGTAAACTTGACCACAAAGAGCTGATCGGTGAATGAGGTAAATGCTTCACGACTATACTTCACGCCACCTGCAGAGAATGTTGTAGTGGCGACAGCTCTGTCAATATCCAACTCACGATTATAATCATAGTATTCGCTGATATTCGGGAAATCCAATATCAGAGAACCGACCGTCTGATAAGGCATACCATGTATGCCCTTGGATGCAATGTATTTATCACAAAGAGCTTGTGCTTCAGAGTTTTTATTCTCAAAAAGCAGACGCCTTATCTCATCGAGGCCGTCTTTTGCCAACGGATTGACATTATTATGAGGTCCACCGCCCCATATTGTCTCTTCATTTAACTGGAACTCTTCTTTCACCGGATTACCGAAGACCATGGCTCCAAGTCTGCCATTACCCAAAGGCAATGCTTCAGTCCATACTTTTGCCGGAGCATCATACCATAATTTCAATGGATTCACTTGCTGAGCATACGCAATAAAAGCAACTAACAGCGATGCTGCAAAAACAAAGGCTCTTTTATTCATATAATTTTATTTGATTAGTAGTTAATATTTCGCGAATTTAGTTCTTTTCCTAATGACCACACCCGAT
Organism: uncultured Bacteroidaceae bacterium; assembly: GCA_964646955.1. Taxonomy (GTDB): domain Bacteria; phylum Bacteroidota; class Bacteroidia; order Bacteroidales; family Bacteroidaceae; genus Colenecus. The sequence continues at coordinate 10,429 of CAZYFO010000047.1, forward strand.
AAATGCAAAAAATCAATTGATATTATGTCTTTTCGGTTCTTTTTTCTAACTTTGGCGGCCGTATTGAGGCTAATAAAATTTTTAAATTACAACATACAGTTATATGTATCTATTAGGTTATGATATAGGCAGTTCTTCTGTGAAGTGCAGCCTGGTTGACGCCCTGAGTGGGGCATGTGTTGCAACTGCATTCGCGCCTGAAAGTGAAGCTCATATTAAGGCAATTAATCCGGGATGGGCCGAACAAGACCCCGAAGATTGGTGGAAATATCTTAAGCAGGCTACTGCCAGTGTTTTGTCACGTAGTAATGTTGACGTAAAAAATATATCCGCAATCGGTATCTCATATCAGATGCATGGATTAGTTTGTGTGGATAAGGACAAGAAGGTACTTCGTCCGTCTATTATTTGGTGCGACTCACGCGCAGTACGCATGGGTGAACAGGCTTTTGCAGACCTGGGTAGATCACAGTGTCTCACTCATCTGCTTAATACTCCCGGTAACTTTACCGCATCAAAACTGGCTTGGGTTAAACAGAACGAGCCGGCTATATTTGAAAAAATCGAAAAGATCATGCTCCCAGGCGATTATATCGCAATGCGCATGACCGATGTAATATCTACCACAATTTCCGGTCTGTCCGAAGGTATGTTTTGGGATTTCCAGAAAGGAGATATTGCAAACTTCCTGTTGGATTACTATGGCATTCCACGCTCATTCATACCTGAAATTAAGCCTACTTTCTCAGAACAGGGCAGACTTACTGCTGCTATAGCTGCAGAATTAGGACTTGCTGAGGGTACTCCTGTCACCTACCGTGCCGGAGACCAGCCTAATAATGCTCTCTCTCTGAACGTTTTCGAGCCGGGCGAAATAGCTTCGACAGCCGGAACATCAGGAGTAGTATACGGCGTGAACGGAGAGGTAAGTTACGATCCAAAGTCACGTGTAAATACCTTTGCACACGTTAACCACCAGATTGGAAAAAACAGATTGGGTATCCTGCTCTGCATCAACGGTACCGGTATTCTCAATGCATGGATGAAGCGTAACATTATGTCTGAAGGACTAAGTTACACTGATATGAACGAATTGGCATCACAAGCTCCTATAGGCGCAAAGGGTATCTCCGTTCTTCCTTTCGGTAACGGTGCTGAAAGAGTTCTTGAGAACCGCGAAGAGGGTTGCAGTTTTAAGGGTGTCAATTTCAATATTCACAATAGGTCTCACTTGTTACGTGCTGCTCAAGAGGGCATTGTATTTGCCTTTAAGTACGGTATAGAGATAATGGAAGATATGGGTATGCCGGTGAATAAGATTCATGCAGGCAACGCAAATATGTTCCTAAGCCCACTATTCCGCGACACCTTGGCAGGTATTACAGGTGCCACAATCGAGCTCTACGATACTGACGGTTCTATCGGTGCTGCAAAGGGTGCAGGTATTGGCGCTAAGATTTACAAGGACCATACAGAAACCTTCTCCTCACTGCAAAAGATTAAGGTTATTGAACCAAAAGCATGTGATATGCCGGCATACGAGGAGGCATATCAGTTGTGGAAAGTTCAACTGGAGAAATAATTTTACTAACCAATACTACATTTTTTACAATGAAACATTTCAAGTTCTTTACATTGTTCCTGTCGGCGTTATGTTTGATAGGTTCGACCGATTGCTATGCAAAGAAGATGAAACCCTGGACAAAGGGAGCCGCTGAAACCGGCAAGTACAGAAACTATTTCAAGGAACTGGGTTATTCCCAGAAGGAGATTGACAAAAAGATTGCCGATGCCTATTACACCGTATTCGAGAGCGACAATCCTGCCTACTTCAATGTAGACGTGGATGGTGTTCCTATGGGTTATGTATCGGATGTTAAAAACCGCGACGTACGTACTGAAGGCCAGTCTTACGGTATGATGGTTGCTGTCCAGCTAGACAAACAGGATGTTTTCAACCGTATCTGGAGATGGTCAAAGCACTTCATGATGCACAAAGACGGCCCTTCAAAGGGACTCTTTGCATGGCACTGCAGAACAGACGGCACTCCAATGGCCAGCGGTTCGGCAAGTGACGGAGAGTTGTACTTTGTCACAGACCTTCTGATTGCTTCAAACCGTTGGGGCAATGACGGAGAGATCAATTACTTACAGGAAGCTCAGACTCTGTTGAATGACCTCTTCTCAAAAGACGGCTCCAATGGTGTTACAAACATCATCAACATTGAGCATAAGCTAATCAACTTCTGCCCTGATACGCGTTCAAACGAATGGACCGACCCTTCGTATCATTTGCCTGCATTTATGGAAATCTGGGCTGAATATGCTCAAGACGGTCGTAGCGACTTCTACAAAGAGTGCGCTGAAGCATCTCGTCAGTTCCTTCACAAGGCATGTGACGAGAAGAGCGGCATCAACCCGGACCAGTGTCAGTTCGATGGTACTCCTAACCGCGGTTCTGAGTTCCACTACGACTCATGGCGCGTTCCTATGAATATTGCTATGGACTACTCATGGTATTGCAAGGACAAAGAATGGCAGAAGGAATATGCTGACAAGTTTCAGAAAACTATGGCCGGCTACGGCATTGACAAGTTCCCTGATCAGTTTGGTCTAGACGGTGGCGCTCCATCCTATATTATGGGAGCAGGCGGTTATCGTGTTCTGCGTCACTCTATCGGTCTTGTTGCTACTACTGCAACTGCCAGCTTGATGACAGATAACGAATATAGCCAGGATATAGTACGTCATCTTTGGGATATGAAGTTGGAACCATATGAAGACGGTTACTATGATGTATATTATGATGGCTTGGTATATCTTTTCAGCCTGCTTCAATTGAGCGGACAATATCAGATGTTTGCCGATTAAAGTATTTCATTATACTGAAGGCGGGACGGATTATTCTGTTCCGCCTTCTTTTTTGTAGCATATTTAGATAGTTAGAAGAGTGATTCCCAGCTCTTTTTGTCATCTCAATGTTAAAAAGCAGTCATTAATCCATTTTCTTTCATAAAAGTCTCAAACTATTGAAAATTAGCAACTATATTTGGCCAGGAAACTGATGATATTAACCAACATGACCTCTTCTAAAATTATTTTTTTGTTATCTGTTTTATTTCCATTTGTCTCTTGTGTAAACAAAACCGACAAGAATGCTGTAGCCACCGACTCAGCAACCTTTGAGTATTTTTCATATTCTTCACAGGATCCACGGTATTCCGGGCAGGATTCCATTAATCAGGATGATTAT
>CAZYFO010000048.1:0-1426 GCA_964646955.1 uncultured Bacteroidaceae bacterium
CTTTGTTGTTATTACGCAGTACCTTTCCTTGTTTTCTAATGCTCCCTCCGGTCGCAGTCGTTCCGACCAAGTAATCATTGTTAGTGGGAGAGTAGGTAGCCGCCGTCTTTTTGAGGAAGCATCTAAAGGTCAAACTTTAGGTGCTTCTTTATTGTTGTTACGCAGTACCTTTCCTTGTTTTATAATGCTCCCTCCGGTCGCAGTCGTTCGGAACAATTAATTCATTTGTGGGAAATTTATTCGTTGATGCCATTTTATTCCGATGAAAATTACATTTTTTGCTTTTTATTCTTTTGCTTGCTAAGTTTAATAGGTTATATACTCTTATTTTTATAATTTTGCGCCATAATTCGATGATGGAAGTCCATATGGCATCTTTTATTGTTATACTAGTGTCATTTTGATAACTAATAAATTGATAATTAATAAATTGTATATATGAATAGTAAGATTCAGGAACTGACAGACATTATTTATAATGAGGGTGTCGTGAAAGGTCAAGAAGAAGCAGAAAAGTTATTGACTGAAGCAAATATAAGGGCTGACAAAATAGTTAATGATGCTAAAACTGAGGCAGATGCTATTATATCATCCGCTAAGAAGTCGGCTACTGAAATTTCAGAAAACACTATCAAAGAATTAAAATTATACGCATCCCAATCTTTAAATGCTTTAAAATCGGAAGTTGCTACTATTGTGACTAACTCTATTCTTGAGGATTCCGTTTCTGATTTTGTTGGAAGCAAGGATTTTTTTAATCAGTTTATATTGAATATGGCTTCCGAATGGGTTAAAAAGGAAAATATTGTTATATCATCTGCAGATGCAGAAGAATTGAAAAAGTTTTTCCTTTCTAAAGCAAAAGATTTATTGGATAAGGGTGTTTCTGTTGAACAAGTTAACGGATTAAAAACAAAATTCTCAATATCTCCTGCAGATGGTTCATATAAAGTTAATTTTGGAACTGAAGAATTTGAGAATTATTTTAAATCGTTCTTGCGTTCTTATATTGTAGAGACTCTTTTTTGATTCTATTACTGATGAGTAATTATTACTTTTTGGTTGCCGGTTTAGCCGATATTTCCTTTGATGATGAGAGGATTAATACCTCTTTTGAAGTCTTTAAAGAGGAGATTTATCCGTTATTGACTGTTGATGACAGGAAACTGATAGATTTGATTTTCTATCAGTATGATCAGCGTAGGTTATTGTCTTTATTGAAAAAATCAGAAGAGAATAGGCAAATCATTGATGATACAAATCCTACCTCTGATAGAGGTGTGTTTAGCGACGAAGAATTATTGGAACTGATTGCAGCAGCAAAGAGAGGTGATTCTGCTCTATCGGATTATCCTACATATATGTTTCAGTTTGTCTCGGAATATCTTAATGAAGAAATGGGTCTCAGTACATCTTTTCCGGAAGA
>CAZYFO010000048.1:1526-13500 GCA_964646955.1 uncultured Bacteroidaceae bacterium
AATAATTAAACAGTTATATAAATGGCTACAAAAGGTATTGTAAGCGGCGTCATAGCAAATATGGTAACGCTTAAGGTTGACGGACCTGTTGCCCAAAATGAAATTTGTTTCATTGAGACCGGAGGTGACAGGTTGATGGCTGAAGTCATTAAAGTAATAGGTACTAACGTATATGTGCAGGTATTTGAAAGTACTCGAGGACTTATAGTAGGTGCTATTGCAGAATTCTCAGGACACATGTTAGAAGTGACGTTAGGGCCGGGAATGCTCTCACATAACTTTGATGGTCTTCAGAATGATCTTGATAAAATGACAGGTGTGTTCTTAAAGCGTGGCGAATATACTTATCCGCTGGATAACGATAGAGAATGGCATTTTGTTCCAATTGTAAAAGTTGGAGATGATGTTATTTCATCTTCTTGGCTTGGAGAAGTTGAAGAGAATTTTCAGAAACTGAAGATTATGGCTCCGTTCCAGCTTGATGGAACTTATTCAATTAAGTCTGTTGTAGCTGAGGGTAATTATAAGATAATAGATACAATTGCAGTTCTTGTCAATGACAAGGGTGATGAGATTCAGGTTAATATGATTCAGAAGTGGCCTGTTAAGCTAGCTATGACGAATTATTCTGACAAACAACGTCCATATAAGTTGCTTGAAACTGGCGTTCGTTCTATCGATACATTGAATCCTATAGTTGAGGGCGGAACAGGTTTTATTCCTGGTCCTTTCGGTACAGGAAAGACTGTACTTCAGCATGCAATATCAAAACAGGCCGAAGCTGATATCGTAATAATTGCTGCGTGCGGTGAGCGTGCAAACGAAGTTGTTGAAATATTTACTGAATTTCCCGAACTTGATGACCCGCATACAGGTAGAAAGTTGATGGAACGTACCATTATCATTGCAAATACCTCAAATATGCCTGTTGCTGCCCGTGAAGCTTCTGTATATACAGCTATGTCAATTGCTGAGTATTATCGTTCCATGGGTTTGAGGGTCCTATTGATGGCTGACTCAACAAGCCGTTGGGCACAGGCTCTTAGAGAGATGTCAAATAGAATGGAAGAACTTCCCGGCCCTGATGCTTTCCCAATGGATATTTCCTCAATTATTGCCAATTTCTATGGTAGGGCAGGTTATGTGATGTTGAATAATGGAGAATCCGGTTCAATTACTTTTATTGGAACTGTATCTCCTGCCGGTGGAAACTTGAAAGAACCGGTTACTGAGAATACCAAAAAGGTTGCCCGTTGCTTCTATGCATTGGAACAGGAGCGTGCTGATAAAAAAAGATATCCTGCTATTAATCCGATTGATTCATATTCAAAGTATTTGGATTATCCTGAATTTGATGAATATATCACCAAGCAGATTAACGGAGAATGGCTTGGCAAGGTCAACGAATTGAAGACTCGTCTTCTCAGAGGAAAGGAGATCTCAGAACAGATTAACATATTAGGAGATGATGGTGTTCCAGTTGATTATCATGTTACTTTCTGGAAATCTGAGTTGATAGACTTTATTGTCTTACAACAGGATGCTTTTGATGAGATTGATGCTGTTACACCAATTGAAAGACAGGAATCTATCGTGAATCGGGTAATTGATATTTGTCGTACCGATTTCAAATTTGACAATTTTCTTGAGGTTATAGACTACTTCAAAAAGGTTATCAATATCTGTAAGCAGATGAATTATGCTGAGTTCAAGTCCGATAAGTATAATAAGTATAACGAGGAACTGAATCAGTTGATTTCAGAACGTAAAATTGCATAAACTTGTGAGATATGACTACAAAAGCTTTTCAAAAGATATATACAAAAATTAGTCAGATAACCAAAGCTACCTGTTCGCTAAAGGCTGCCGGAGTTGGTTATGATGAACTCGCAGTTATTGACGGCAGATTGGCTCAGGTTGTTAAGATTGAGGGTGATGAAGTTACTCTTCAGGTTTTCCAGGGTACTAACGGTATCCCGACTAATGCTGAGGTAGTATTCATGGGTAAGGCTCCTTCTTTGAAAGTGAGTGACCAGTTGTCGGGACGTTTCTTTAACGCTTATGGTGACCCTATTGATGGGGGCCCACAGATAGATGGAGCAGAAGTCGAGATTGGCGGTCCTTCAGTTAATCCTGTAAGACGTAAACAGCCATCTGAACTGATTGCTACCGGTATAGCAGGTATTGACTTAAATAATACTTTGGTATCAGGTCAGAAGATTCCTTTTTTTGCTGATCCTGACCAGCCTTTTAATCAGGTTATGGCGACTGTAGCCATGCGTGCAAAGGCTGATAAGATTATATTAGGTGGTATGGGTATGACAAACGATGATTATCTGTACTTCAAAAATGTATTCTCGAATGCTGGCGCTTTAGACAGAATTATCTGTTTTATGAATACTACGGAAGATCCTGCTGTGGAGCGTCTGCTTATTCCTGACATGTCTCTTACCGCTGCGGAATATTTTGCAGTAAAAAATGATGAGAAGGTTTTGGTACTTTTAAGTGACATGACATCTTATGCTGATGCCTTAGCTATTGTATCTAACCGTATGGATCAGATTCCTTCAAAGGATTCTATGCCCGGTTCTTTATATTCCGATTTGGCAAAGATATATGAAAAAGCCGTTCAGCTCCCAACTGGTGGTTCAATTACGATTATTGCAGTTACAACATTGTCAGGTGGTGATATTACGCATGCCGTACCTGACAATACCGGATATATAACTGAAGGTCAGTTGTTTTTGAGAAGAGATAGCGATATTGGTAAAGTTGTCGTTGATCCGTTCCGTTCTCTTTCACGTTTGAAGCAGCTTGTAAATGGTAAAAAAACTAGACAAGATCATCCTCAAGTCATGAATGCTGCAGTTCGTTTGTATTCTGATGCGGCAAATGCAAAGACTAAGCTAGAGAACGGCTTTGATCTGACCGATTACGATGAGCGTACTTTGGCTTTTGCCAAGGATTATGCAAATCAATTGTTGGCGATAGATGTTAATCTTGATACTACTGAAATGCTGGATGTAGCTTGGAATTTGTTTGCAAAGTATTTCAGAGCGGATGAAGTTAACATTAAGGCAGAACTTGTTGAAAAGTATTGGCCGAAAGACTGATAGCTCTTATGGCAATTAAATATCAATATAATAAGACTTCACTCCAACAACTTGAGAAACAACTCAAGGTGAGGGTTCGTACACTTCCTATTATTCGTAGTAAGGAGAGTGCCCTTCGTGTTGAGGTTAAGAAGTGTAAGGATGATCTTTTAAAACTGGAGGCTGAACTGGAACAAAATATTGCACAATACGATTCGATGTTTGCTTTGTGGAATGAATTTGATTCCGGTCTGGTGAAGGTTGTAGATGTTCATCTGAATGTAAAAAAGATTGCAGGCACTCGAATACCATTGCTAGAGAAAGTGGATTTTGTAATTACTCCATTCAGTATTTTCAGTTCACCAAAATGGTATTATGATGGAATAAAAATTCTTCAAGAGTTAGCACATGTGGCTATTCTCTGTGAGTTTACAGCGGCAAAACTCAATCTTTTGGAAAAGGCCAGAAAAAAGACCACTCAGAAGGTTAACCTATTTGAGAAGGTACAGATTCCAGGATATGAGGATGCTATTCTTAAGATTAAGCGTTTTATGGAAGATGAAGAGAATCTTTCTAAGTCGAGCCAGAAGATTCTTAAGTCTTTACTTGAGAAAAGAGAAACCCAAGATGAAAAATAAGAGTGAGCTATGATTACTAAGATGAAAAAAATGACCTTCTTGGTCTATCGAAATAGCTACGTAGATTTTCTGGAAAAACTACGTTCTCTTGGAGTGCTTCATGTCAGTGATATTGGTGATGTCAATCAGGATGATGAAGAGATGCAGACAAAGATGTCTGAGTTGTCCAAGTATGATCAGAATATCAACCAATTAAAGGATATAAGTGTGGCTCCTAATCCTCAACTGAAGATCGATAGTTATACTCCAATAGAACTGTTGAAGATAATCGATTCATTGAACACGACTATTGCTTCGATATCTCAAAAACTGAATCAGATATCAAAAGATATTGCATTATTTGAGCCTTGGGGAGATTTTGATCCGAAATCAGTTGAAAAGCTTCATAAATCAGGTTATCAAATAAGACTCTATTCTTGTGTCGAAAAAGGTTGGCAAACTGAATGGGAAGAGAAATATCATGCCATTAAAGTTGGAGCTGACAGTATGAGAATATACTTTGTTACTGTTACTCCAAATGGTGAGCTACCGGACATTGATGCTGATTCTATGCGTATGCCCGAGTCTTCCCTTTCCGAGATGAAAAAGCAGTTTGAAAGAATGAATTCGGATTTGGCTTTAGCGAAGGATGAGATACGAAAGATAGCGGCATCAGGAATACCACTTCTTGAAAAGGGTAGAGACGAGGTACTGAATAACATAGATTATTTTAAGGTATTGCGTAATACTGATAAAAAAGCCGAAGGTCGAATATGTATACTTCAAGGCTGGTTGCCGGCTGTCGATGTGGATCGAGTATTGTCTTCGTTGGATGATAAAGGTCTATATATTAAGGTGGATGATCCTACCCCTGATGACAAGGATATACCAATTTTGTTGAAAAACAATAAATTCGTGAAACTGTTTGAGCCATTCACCAGACTATATATGTTGCCGGATTATGGAGAATTGGATTTGACAATGTTTATTGCCCCGTTCTTTATGCTGTTCTTCGCACTCTGTTTTGGTGATATCGGTTATGGTGTGTTGATGTTATTGGCATTGCCTCTGTTCAAAAAGCTGTTTCATCTGATTGATGCGCGTTTTTCAGAAGGTATTGTAATAGTATTGGGAATATCTACGATAGTGTGTGGGTTGATGACCGGAAGTTTCTTTGGATTCAGTCTTTATGATATCAACATTCCTTTCGTCCAGAAGATGAAAGATCTCCTATATCAGGATCAAATGAATTTGCTCTATTTGGCATTTATCATCGGTGGTGTTCATATCATAGTAAGTATGATACTTAAGAGCGTAAATATGGCTATTCAGTTTGGATTTAAATTTGCCGTTTCTACAATCGGGTGGATAATAATGATTCTTGCATCCACAGCGGCATATTTCGTTCCCGGATTAGGATTTGATTCCATGTTCTATCTACTGTTTGCATCGATAGCAGGCATTTGTATATTTCTGTTTAACTGTCCTGACAAAAGTCCGTTCTTCAGTATAAAGAATCTGTTGCTGAATATCGGTTCAGGTCTTTGGGATACATACAATATGGCAACCGGCCTTTTGGGAGATGTTTTGTCATATGTACGTCTTTTTGCATTGGGTATGTCCGGATCTGTACTAGCTGCAGTTTTTGATGACCTTGCGTTAGGCGTATTTGATTCTGGTTCAGTAGTAAAAGGAGTCTTCACCTTTATTGGTTGTGCTTTAATATTCTTGTTCGGACATGCAATCAATATTTTTATGAACTTTTTGGGTTCAATGATCCATCCGATGCGACTCATTTTTGTTGAGTTTTTCAAGAATACTGCCTATACAGGTGGTGGAGACGAGTATCATCCATTTAAATAAAAAATAAATAAATAACTTAAAACAATAATAACTATGACAACAAATTTGTTGATTGCCTATATCGGCGTCGGATTAATGATTGGTCTTTCCGGTATTGGTAGTGCTTATGGAGTAACAATCGCTGGTAACGCCGGTCTTGGAGCCTTGAAAAAAGTGAAGAAATTCAGTAACTATTTGGTCCTGTCTGCTCTTCCGGGAACGCAGGGATTGTATGGATTTGTAGGCTACTTTGTATGTAGTAGTGTAATAAACCCTGATATGACAGCTTTTCAGGCTAGTGGAGTATTCGGAGCCGGTTTAGCATTAGGTTTGGTTTGTCTTTTTTCTGCTATTCGTCAGGGACAGGTCTGTGCAAATGGTATTGCTGCTATCGGTCAAGGACATGATGTGTTTACAAACACTCTGACGTTTGCAGTCTTCCCTGAACTATATGCTATTGTATCTTTGCTTGTTACTATTTTGATTTCAACTGCTCTTCAAGCAGATACCTCAACAGCTACTTCAATGATAGAAAGTGTTATTTCCATATTACCTATGGCATAATAATCATATTTATCATAAATTTATCCCGGAGTCATTGACTTCGGGATTTTTTTTTCATAAGGAGTGAATAAATGTAATATTAATAAAGTCTGTTAATGGACAAATGTTTATCATGCATATTGAGTAATTTTGTATTGATAAATTCGAATTTGATAATGAATAATTTAGAAAGAAAACCGAACTATATATTTGTTTCAAGCTGGGAGGTGTGCAACAAGGTAGGAGGTATATACACGGTACTTTCTACACAAGCTAAATCTTTTCAGGAACGCATGGGAGCCAATTTGATTTATATTGGGCCAGATCTGCATAAGAACAAGGAAAATCCTCTTTTTGATGAAGATACTGCTCTTTTTTCCAATTGGCAGAAAAGGGCGTGGGAGAGTGAGGGCATCTCAGTCAGAGTGGGACGTTGGAGAATTCCGGGTTCACCTATTGTACTTTTAGTGGACTTTTTACCTTTTTTCGCCATGAAAAATTGGATTTATGGAAGAGCGTGGGAACTTTTTTCTGTTGATTCGCTTCATTCCTATGGAGATTATGATGAGGCTTCAATGTTTTCCTATGCTTCCGCGATGACCGTTAAGAGCTTCTATAGGTTCTTCTTAAATAGTAATGATACCGTAATTTATCATGCTCATGAGTGGATGACCGGATTGGGAGCTATGTTTCTGAAATATTCAATTCCGGAAATCTCTACTGTTTTTACCACACATGCAACCTCTGTTGGACGCTCCATAGCGGGGAATAATAAACCGTTGTATGATTACTTTGAAGGTTATAATGGAGATCAGATGGCTCGTGAGCTTAATATTGAGTCAAAGCATTCAGTAGAGAAACAGACGGCTCATCGAGTTGACTGTTTTACCACTGTAAGTGAGATTACAGCCCGCGAGTGTAACCAGCTTCTCGAGTTGAATCCGGATGTTCTTACTATTAATGGATTTGAAGATAGCTTTTTACCTTCAGAGGGTAAATTTGAAACGAAGAGAAAGGATGCGAGAAAAAAAATCCTATCGGTAGCCAATAAACTGATGGGTATGTCATGGAAGGATGATACTATAATTATAGGTACCGGTGGACGCTATGAATTTAGAAACAAGGGTTTGGATTTGTTTATAGATTCAATGAGTAAACTCAGAGAAGATGAACGTCTGAAGGATAAACATATATTGGCACTGATTAATGTTCCCGGATGGATCTCCGAGCCGCGAAAAGACCTACAAGAGAGGCTTATGATTTATCATCATTCGTCAAAACCTCTTCCGTTCCCTTTGACAACTCATTGGCTTCACAATATGAGTGATGACAGAGTTATTCAATCTTTTAATTATCTTGATTTTAGGAATGAAATGCAGGATCATGTGAAAGTTATGTTTGTTCCTTGTTACCTGGACGGTAATGACGGTATTTTTGATCTTTCATACTATGATCTTCTCATTGGTCAGGATTTGGCGATATTTCCTTCCTATTATGAGCCTTGGGGTTATACCCCTTTGGAAAGTGCTGCGTTTCATGTGCCTACTATTACCACAGACCTTGCAGGTTTTGGCTTATGGGTCAGGTCGCTGGCCGATAATAAAGGAGATTTGAGAGATGGAGTCAAGGTTATCCATCGCTCGGATAGAAACTATTCGGATGCTACTGTAGAAATAGTCAATACTGTTTTGCAATGGGCATCATATAATGATAAAGAAAAATCAGATATTTGTTCCTCGGCTTCAAAACTTGCAGAGAAGGCATTATGGAAGTATTTTATTGTAAACTACGAAGATGCTTATAAATATGCTGTAGAGAAGACATGGAGCCACAAAAAGTAGTAACCACTTATAACATATAAGATGAAAATCATGGCTAGCAATGCCAATGTTCCAAATTGGCGCATAATTAATGTAAAATCTAATGTTCCTGAACCATTAAAAAGATTGGATGAATTGGCCCACAATATTTGGTGGTCATGGAATCCAAAATGTAAGGAACTTTTTCAAAATATTGATCCCGAATTATGGACTGCTGTCGGTCATAATCCGGTTCTTATGCTGGAACGTTTAAATTATGAGAAACTGGAGGCTATGTCAAAAGATGTATTCCTATTAGATAGTATGAATGCAATTTATGACAAGTTCCGTGCTTATATTGATGTAGAACCTGACAAATCTCGTCCTTCGGTTGCATATTTCTGTATGGAATATGGTCTTACCCATGTTTTGAAGATATATTCCGGAGGTTTGGGTGTATTGGCTGGAGATTATCTTAAAGAGGCTTCTGATAGTAATGTGGACATGTGTGGTATTGGCTTCCTTTATAGGAACGGATACTTCACGCAGAGCCTCTCTATGGATGGCCAACAGATAGCCAATTATGAACCGCAGGATTTTTCTAAATTACCGATTGAAAGAGTAATGGATGAAAATGGGCAACCTCTGACTGTAGGTGTTCCATATATTGATTATACTGTTTACGCTTCTATTTGGCGGGTGAAAGTAGGTAGAGTATCTCTTTATCTTATGGATACCGATAATGATATGAACAGTGGGTTTGACAGACCTATCACGTCACAATTGTATGGAGGAGACTGGGAGAACCGCTTAAAACAGGAAATCCTTCTTGGAATCGGCGGTATGCTTACACTAAAGGCTCTTGGAATAAAGAAAGACCTTTATCACTGCAATGAGGGGCATGCTGCGTTGTGTAACTTGTATCGTTTGACAGACTATATTAAGCAGGGACTTACCTTTAATCAAGCTATGGAACTTGTTCGTGCTTCAGCTCTATATACTGTTCATACTCCTGTTCCTGCTGGTCATGATTACTTCGATGAAGAGCTGTTTGGTAAATATATGAGCGGTTATGCTGAGCAACTGGGTATTTCTTGGACTGATTTGATGGATATGGGACGTACCAATCCTGGAGATACTGGGGAACGTTTCTGTATGTCAACGTTTGCCTGCAATACTTGTCAAGAGGTCAATGGTGTTAGTTGGATGCACGGTCAAGTATCAAAAGAGATGTTTTCCGAAATATGGAAAGGATATTATCCTGAGGAAAGTCATGTAGGATATGTTACAAACGGTGTACACCTTCCCACTTGGGCAGCTTCGGAATGGATGGATTTATACTCAAAAGAATTTGATCCGAATTTCCTTAATGATCAATCCAACGAGAAAATCTGGGACTCAATTTATAATGTACCTGATGCAGATATTTGGAATTTGCATTATCAACTGAAAAAGAAGTTAGTTGACTATATTCGCCAATCTTTTCGCGATACATGGTTGAAGAACCAAGGTGATCCTTCGAGAATTGTAGCCTTGATACAGAAAATTAATCCTAATGCTCTAATTATCGGTTTTGGTCGTCGTTTCGCCACATACAAGCGTGCTCATCTGTTATTTACTGATTTGGAAAGACTTTCTGAAATAGTAAATAATCCTGATTATCCTGTTCAGTTCCTATTTACAGGTAAAGCACACCCTTATGATGGTGCCGGTCAGGGACTTATCAAAAAGATTATTGATATCTCACGTCGCCCTGAGTTCTTAGGAAAGATTATTTTCCTGGAGAATTACGATATGCATTTGGCACGTCGATTGCTATCAGGTGTCGATATCTGGTTAAATACTCCGACTCGTCCTTTGGAAGCTTCAGGAACATCAGGTGAGAAAGCTTTGATGAATGGAGTAGTCAATTTCTCTGTTCTCGACGGATGGTGGTATGAGGGATATCGTGAGGGAGCCGGCTGGGCTTTGACTGATAAACGTACATATCAGAATGTAAATTATCAAGATCAGTTAGACGCTGCAACAATATATAGTATTCTTGAAAATGAGATAGTTCCAACATATTACAAAATTGGTTTAGAAGGATATTCTGAAGACTGGGTAAAGGTTATGAAGAACTCAATGGCTAAGGTAGCTCCTCATTTTACCATGAAACGTCAGTTGGATGATTATTTTGACAAGTTTTATAACCGTATGGCAGAGAGATTCAAATCACTTCAAGCCGATGGATATGCAAAAGCTAAGAAAATAGCAGAATGGAAGGAAATGGTTGCTGAAAAATGGGATTCTATAGAAGTGGTTTCCTCAAATAAGAGTGAAGAAGTTATTCAAGGAATATTTCAAAGCGGTAAGATTTATAAATTGCAGTATGTGATTGATGAGAAGGGATTGGAAGATTCAATTGGATTGGAATTAGTGATAGTCAAGAGTGTCGATGGTAAAGATGTTATTGAAAATGTCAAACAATTGGATCTCGTAAAACGTGAAGGTAATCTTTATACTTTTGAATGTTATAACATGAATGATGAATCCGGTACATTTAAGGTCAGCTATAGGATGTATCCTAAGAATCAGGAACTACCTCACCGTCAGGATTTTTGTTATGTAAAATGGTTTTATTGAACATTTTATAAATAAATGTGTTGTATCGTTTCTTTTATTAATAAGGTAATATTTAATATGTTAGAGTCAAGGTTTTTTTGGAATAACGATTTGAAGAGTTGGCTCATTGCAGCCATTGTTCTCTTTGGAGGTGTCCTAATGGGTTTTCTCATCTATTGGATTACATCCAAAATCGTTTCTAGGTTAGTCAAGAAGACAAAAACCAAGATAGATGATATTTTGGTTAGTATGCTTAAGGCTCCATTCGTATTCGGTGCTGTTATCGGTTCAATATGGGCGGCGATAATGCAATTGGAGATAGGAGAGCGGTTTCGTGATACACTTGGTGGAATATATACCATATTGGTAATAATAAACATAACTTGGACATTCTCCATAGTTATCATTACAATTATTGACGAATACTTGCTCCCATATTCTGACAGGGATGATGCGAAATTTGATAAGAATGCAGCAATCATTATCAAACGCTTTGTTAATTATCTTATTTGGATAATAGGTGTAATATTGGCATTGCATAATGCCGGAGTTGATATTGCGGCTCTATTGACCGGACTTGGCATTGGAGGTATTGCTTTTGCCCTGGCTGCTCAAGATACAATTAAAAACCTATTGGGAGGTATCACCTTGTTTGCTGACAGACCATTCAAGATGGGTGATAGAGTGTTGATTGGTGAGGTAGATGGTTTTGTAATGAACATTGGCCTTAGAAGTATTAGAATATTGACTCTTGACGATAGAATGCTATCTATCCCAAACAGTAAAGTAGTGGATAGTACTGTCATTAATGTAACGTCTGAACCAAGTAGAAGGGTTAAAGCAAATATTGGACTTACCTATGATACTACTCCGGAAAAGATGAATCTGGCAATCTCAATACTTAATAATCTACCTAAATCTATACCTCAGATTACTGATTGTGTGAATGTTAGTTTTAATGAGCTTGGTAGCTATTCAATGAATATACTTTTTATTTATCGAATAAAAAAGGAAGAAGATGTTTTGAAGACTCAATCACTGGTTAATCTTTCCATCTTGAGCCAATTTAATCAGAATGGTTTGACATTTGCGTTCCCGACTCAAACAATATACACAAAATCCTGAAGTAATTAGTATAAATAAGAAATTTCGAGCATAAGTTCCCGTGTGATCCGAGTGATTTCGTTCATGATGAAGGACCTCGCAAAGAAAAGCAAGAAGTCTTTATTTGACCTGTTTCAGATCCTCCTAGGAGGTCTTCAATATTAACTTCAAACTGCCTGAAAGGAGGTTGTTAAGGATTGACTAAGTCACAGGGATCGGTGTAGCCTAAGTCTGCCAATACTCTGTGTATCGCTATCCAACTTCGGCGTTTCGTCATCAGGAAAACTTCTTTAAAGTTCTTGCGGTGCTCCTCAATAGTCATTGTTACCATGGACATCAAGATAAAAAGCATGGCATTACTGTACAGAGGAGG
>CAZYFO010000049.1:0-8651 GCA_964646955.1 uncultured Bacteroidaceae bacterium
AAAAAGATTAAAAATGTAAATAGAAATACTTCAATGCAATAATATTGTATATATATACAGAAAAGACCCACATACAAAACTGTCAACTATTTTGTTGCATCAAATCCAATTTTAAAGTAACTTCGCTCCGAAATAATCAAAAAGTAAAGAAAGTATGAAAATTACTATCATCGGCGCCGGAAATATGGGCGGTGCCTTTGCTAAGGGACTTAGTAAAGGTACATTTTTTGCACCGTCGGACATTACTTGTGTTGACAGATCTTTGGATACTCTCAAATCAATAGTAGAGTCTGTTCCTGGAATAAAAACCTCTTCCGACAATAAAGAAGCAGTGAAAAATGCCGATATTGTACTTTTCGCAGTCAAACCATGGATTCTGGAAAGCGCTGTTGAAGAGGTAAAATTCTGTTTAGACTATTCAAAGCAGATTATCATATCCATTGCTGCCGGCATAGGATTGGAGAGACTTCATGAGATATTCATGAAAGCCGATAAAACCCTCCCCAGTATTTTTTATATGATTCCCAACGTGGCTGTTGAGGTTAAATCCGGAGTATTCTTTTATGCCACAAAAAACGCTACAGTCACTCAGGTATCAACAGTTCAGAAATTCTTGAGCGAAATAGGATATGCCAAGTTGGTTGAAGAGAAACTTATGACTGCAGGTACGGCTCTATCTTCATGCGGCATTGCATATGTCTTCCGCTATATCAGAGCCAATATTGAAGGAGGTGTAGAAATGGGATTCTATCCAAAAGATGCTCAGGAAATTGTTCTTAATACAATAAAGGGCGCTGTTGAACTGATGCTAGCTCACGGTTCTCATCCGGAAGAGGAAGTAGACAAGGTAACTACTCCCGGTGGAATAACCATCAAGGGTCTGAATGCGATGGAAGAAGCAGGCTTTACAAATGCCGTCATCAAAGGACTTAAAGCAGGAAAATAATTATATTCCGAACTGCATAAAAAGAACCGACCATTGCCTGGTCGATTCTTTTTTCATTCCCACTCGATAGTCGATGGCGGTTTTGACGATATATCGTAACAAACACGATTTACACCCTTAACCTTGTTAATTATATCATTGCTGACTTTTGCCATAAATTCATACGGAAGATGTGCCCAATCTGCAGTCATAGCATCAGTACTGGTAACGGCACGCAAAGCAACAGCACGTTCGTAAGTACGTTCATCACCCATTACTCCGACACTCTTAACAGGAAGCAGAATAACACCAGCCTGCCAAATCTGATCATACAGAGACACCTCAATTTCTCCGTCCTGCATATTTGCAGGAATTCCTGCAGCCAACACCTTACGAGCTTCCTCACCGCTAAGTTTCACTTTCCAATCTCGTAATCCCTGAATAAACAGTTCATCAGCCTCCTGTAAGATATGAACCTTTTCCGGAGTTACATCGCCCAATATTCTTACTGCAAGACTTGGACCAGGGAACGGATGTCTGGTAATCAGATGTTCGGGCATTCCTAGCTGTCGACCTACCCTACGTACCTCGTCCTTAAAGAGCCATTTCAACGGCTCGCACAGTTTAAGGCCCATATTCTTCGGCAGACCACCAACATTATGATGACTCTTTATCACCTTACCGGTAATATTAAGACTCTCTATTCTATCCGGATAGATGGTTCCTTGAGCAAGCCAACGGGCATCCTGAATTTTACGCGCCTCAGAATCAAAGACATCAATAAAACCGGCTCCGATTATCTTGCGCTTCTTTTCCGGATCCTCTACACCTGCCAATTCTCTGAAGAACTTTTCACTAGCATCAACCCCAATAACATTAAGTCCAAGGCACTCGTAATCATGCATCACATTAGTAAACTCATTCTTGCGAAGCAATCCATGGTCAACAAAGATACAAGTCAGATTCTTGCCAATAGCTCTATTTAAAAGGACCGCCGTCACAGAAGAATCAACTCCTCCGCTAAGTCCCAAAATAACCTTATCATCACACAATTGAGCTTTCAACTCCGATACAGTCTGATCGACGAACGAAGCTGCACTCC
Organism: uncultured Bacteroidaceae bacterium; assembly: GCA_964646955.1. Taxonomy (GTDB): domain Bacteria; phylum Bacteroidota; class Bacteroidia; order Bacteroidales; family Bacteroidaceae; genus Colenecus. Next base: position 2,028 of record CAZYFO010000049.1, read on the forward strand.
ACTCTTGTCTGCCTCCGCATATATCAACAATAAAATTCTTCAAAAGCAAAGAGCCTTGTACAGAATGAAAAACCTCAGGATGAAATTGTACAGCCCAAATAGGCTCGGATTCCGACTGAAACGCTGCAAACTCAACATTGTCGGTTGAAGCTATCTTCTTAAAACCATTTGGAATTGCCGTAATAGTATCTCCATGACTCATCCATACCTGAGAGTTATCGTCAAATCCCTTGAATAGGAGATTTTTTCTATCAAAAGTTACAAGATTAGCACGTCCATACTCACGGCTTCCGGCAGGCTCTACCTTTCCACCGTTGGAGTAACTTATAAATTGCGCACCATAGCAAATACCAAGTATCGGATATTTGCCTCTGATCTCAGACAGGTCCACCTTGAAAGCCTCAGGGTCATATACACTATATGGTGAACCGCTTAGAATAACACCTATAACAGACTTATCTTCCTTAGGGAATTTATTGTACGGCAAAATCTCGCAGAAAGTATCCAACTCACGTACTCTACGACCAATCAACTGAGTGGTCTGTGAACCGAAATCAAGTATTACAATTTTCTGTTGCATTAAGAATCATAATTTGGATACAAAAGTACTCAAAAAACAAATCTAATCACATATCTAAATACATATTCATTGCTAATATAGAGTCAATCTATAACATACACTGCAAAGTATAATATCACATTATAATTCAATATTTTAAAAAGAAAATGCCAATATACGAAACAGAAAAAAATATTTATCAGTACCTTTGTAACCCGTAATCATTTACGGAAATGGCAAAATATGTTTTTGTAACCGGAGGTGTCGTGTCCGGTTTAGGCAAGGGAATTACGGCATCCAGTATCGCGCTTCTTTTAAAAGGGCACGGTTATAAGGTTTTTATGCAGAAATTCGATCCATACATCAATGTGGATCCGGGTACCATGAGTCCTTATCAGCACGGCGAAGTATTCGTCACTGCTGATGGTACGGAAACAGATCTAGATTTAGGTCATTACGAGAGATATATCGATGAGGAACTAAACTACACCTCGAACATCACTCTTGGCAAAGTACTCAAATCAGTTATAGACAAAGAACGTAGAGGAGACTATTTAGGCGGGACAGTACAAATTGTTCCTCACGTAACCGATGAAATCAAACATAAAGTTTACGAAGCCGCATCTTCAACAGGTGCAGACATCATCATCACTGAGATAGGCGGTACCAATGGTGATATTGAATCGGAAGCTTTCATGGAGGGTTTGCGCCAGATAAAACTGGAAAATAATCCGAATGACACCATGTTCGTTCACACAACCTTGGTACCATCTCTCTTCGGTTCGGACGAACTTAAAACCAAACCTACACAACACTCCGTAATTGAACTGAGAGGAGCCGGCATACAGCCTGACATGATAGTATGCAGGACCAATGTAATGCCGCCTCATGAAGTCAAGGCAAAAATCGGAATGTTCTGTTCGGTTCCTGAAAGCTGTGTTATAGCAAGCGTTAACGTAAACAACGTATATGAGATCCCCCTCATATATCATGAACAAAACGTGGACAAAATCGTTCTGGAAAAGCTCGGACTTAAAAAAAGGAAATTCAATATTAAAGCATGGCAGAAGATGGTCCATACAGTCAATAATCTGTCACATGAAATCCATATCGCTTTAGTGGGGAAATACACCGGACTTCAAGACGCATACATAAGCGTGGTTGAAGCCATTAAACATGCAGGTTATAAATACGATACAAAGGTCAATGTAGACTATATTGACTCCGAGAAACTGGAGAATGTTTCCGAAGAGGAGACTAAAAAGACATTGGAAAACTACTCGGGAATAATAATCCCAGGCGGATTCGGAGAACGTGGTATTGAAGGTATGATCGCTGCATGCAGATATGCACGTACCAACAACATTCCATTCTTGGGACTCTGCTTAGGCATGCAGATTGTTACTATTGAGTTTGCTCGAGACGTTTGCGGACTTAAGGATGCCAATTCCACCGAGTTCTCTAAAACCACGCCCAATCCTGTCATCAGCCTCATGGAAGAGCAGAAAGGTATCTTAAACATGGGAGGAACTCTAAGACTCGGAAACTACGAGTGTCACGTTTTGCCTGGCACTCTTGCTTACAAGGCATATAATAGTGAGAGTATTATGGAACGTCATCGTCATCGTTACGAATTTAATAACAAATATCGCAGACAGATGGAAGATGCAGGCTTGGTAATTTCCGGTGTTAACCCTAAACTTGACTTAGTTGAGATGGTGGAACTACCTAATCTTAAGCACTTCATTGCTTGTCAGTTCCATCCGGAATTCAAGAGTAGGCCTACTAAGGCGCATCCTTTATTTGTGTCGTTTATCGGCAAAGCCGTTAAACAACACAAATAATAAACTTTCCCTCTTCTTATCACCACCCAAACCCTCCTCTAGGAGGGCTTGGTCGCAAAATGAGAAATTTACGAGAATTATAGGTCTTTGCGATAGATGACCTTGTCGTCACCGGGAGCGTAGAAATCGACCATACGTGCGGCTTCCGTGTAGTTATTATGGAGATAACACATGCGTGTAGGAATATATAGTTCACGGCCGGCAGTCTCAATCCAGAGAATACGACAACCTTTCTCTTTCGAAACACGCTCCACCTCGAGAATCAATCGTTTGCCAAGATGCGCATTCCTGTGGTTCTGTTCAATTGCCATCCAATAAAAATCCCAAGAATAGAGAGCACAGGGATTAGGTCCGAAGATAGCACAACCTAACAGATCTCCTTCATCGCGCAGCAACAGCCAATAGTACTGGCTCTTCTCCTGCCCCTTCTCAATAGTCTCATCGAATATTGATAGAGCGATATCCACCTCAAAATCATAGAAGAAACCTGATGATTCGAAAATGGATTTTATAGTCTCACGATCCTCTTTTTTTAAATTTTTATCTATTGTAATCATAACTGCAAACTAAATTAAGTCTCCTATAATATTTCCGATAATCAGCTCGTTCGTCATTCCTTCCTGATGACAAGCTGCTACAAAACCTCCATCTTCAGATATGCAAGGATTGGCATTAACCTCAATCACATACACCCTGCCATCCCTGTCTGTACGCATATCAACGCGTGCGTATCCGTGAAGATCAAACATATCCCAACACTTCAGGGCTATGGAGTTTATCTCATGAAGCAACTCATTTGAATATACAGTATCGAAACTCCTTACACTATTTTTATATTGGAACGAAGATTCATTCCATTTTGCCTCATAGCTGACAATCTTAGGCATTGAATCGGGATAATCCACGAAGACAATCTCTGCCGGTCTGAGAACTCGGGGTCCAATAGGTGTGGCAATGATACTCACATTCAGTTCCCGTCCGTCTATATAATCTTCAATAAACCAGTTAGCGTCATTTTTGCCTTTCAGAACTGAGGGTTCGCTTCCTGTGAATTGAAACACAGAGTCTTCGGTAATACCTACAGAACCGTCTTCCGCAATAGGTTTGACAATGTAATATTCTCCCCTACTCAATGATCTCCAATATGACGGTTTGTATTCGCGTGGAACCGGAACCCCGCCCATCTTCAGTATCTTCTTAGTCAACAGTTTATCGGCAGTCATATAAGCTGCCTCAGCAGAACATCCGCTATAACGGATATTGCGTAGTTTCAATATTGCCGGAGCAATGTGAAGCAGTTCATCATATCCCCAAACAGACTCAACAAGATTAAATACGAATTCATAGCGTGTGGCATCGATGTAAAAAAGTTCATTCTTAAAATTCTCAGTCAATGCCAATTGCTCTACAATATATCCGTTCTTCAACAGAGCATTTTCAACATAACGTACCTGATCCAGAACATCAGCTTCATCTGCCGATGCAATTTCTGAGGGTCTGTTATATATGATAAGACAGCTCTTCATTATTTATTGACGCGTGATACGGCCGATGAAATTATCTCGTTCAACAATTGACGGTAGGAGACCCCATTCATACGACACAATATGGGTAAATCAGATATCTTAGGATTTAGTCCTGCCAACGGATTGGCCTCAATAAAACAAATCTTCCCGTATCTGTCGGTACGTAAATCTATTCTGCCGGCATCGACACCATTCAATGCTATCCATGCTTGTTGTGCTACTCTGTAACACTCTTCCAAAACCTCTTCTTCAGCCACAAGTATATATTCAACATACTGCTCGAAATTTTCCTTGACTTCATTGCAATATGGCATATTGTCCTTACATACTATTTCCATCGCACCAACAGGGTGCGAAGAGGCTCCGCTACCTACTATTCCTACGGTAAATTCTCTACCCGGCATATACTCTTCCACAAGAACAGGCTGATGATATTCATTAAGAAGCTCTTCACACAGACTCTTCAATTGATACACATCATTAACTATACTTTTTGTGGTAATACCCTTGCCAGTACCCTCGGAGACAGGCTTCAGGAACAGTGGAAACTTCAGTCCTTCTATTTTGGACTCAATCTCCTCGCGATTATAAACCACATTGCCCGGACTGACTCTGACTCCGGCAGCACCTACCACCAAACGGGAATAATACTTATTCAGAGAGATGCCCATCACGACAGGTCCGCTGAATACGTAAGGTATCTTATATTGGTCTAAAAGTGCAGGAACGACAGACTCTCGTCCGTCTCCGTATAGACACTCCGTAATATTGAACACCAGATCCCAACGGTCACCTGTAGCAAGACGTTCTACCAAATTATATACATTGCCTATTTTATCGGGTTCATATCCTGCATATCGAATTTCTTCTTCTATTGCTTCAACAGTAATCTCCTTGTCGAATTCGGCAGTCTCTTCCATAGAATAGCCTTTCGCCAAATACCAGGAACGCAGATCATAAGCTATTCCGATTTTCATTACGGGTTCACTCTTTATTTGAATATTGGTAAATCTTCTTCTTATAGTTTCTTAGAACCCACTTATCAGGTCCCGACTCGACTACGTAATCGGGCAGTATAGGAATCTTACCGCCTCCACCAGGAGCATCGATGACAAACTGCGGAACAGCATACCCACTGGTAAATCCTCTTAGGTTCTCAATCACTGCAATTCCATCCTCTATCTTGGTCCTAAAATGACTTGAGCCGGAAACAGGATCACACTGATATATGTAATAAGGTCTGACCCTGGCCATAAGCAGTTTCTGCATAAGTCTTTTCATAACCAAAGGATCATTATTTATACCTTTGAGAAGTACTGTCTGACTACCCATAGGCATACCTGCATCAGCCAACATCTCACATGCATGCTGCGTTTCCGGAGTAAGCTCTGAGGGATGAGTGAAATGTATGCTGATAAACAGCGGATGATATTTATGCAACATAGCTGTAAGCTGTGGAGTAATTCTCATAGGAAGAACCACGGGCACCTTTGTACCAATACGCAATATCTCTATGTGTTTGATTGCACGTAGCTGAGATAGGATATATTCAATCTTATCATCAGGCATAGTGAGAGGATCCCCCCCACTGATTACAACATCACGAATCTCCTCATGTTGTCTCAGATACTCAATGGCGCGATCCCACTGATTTCTGGTAAGAGTACCTAATTTACCCACAAAACGAGATCTGGTACAATATCTGCAGTAAGCAGAACAGCACTGCGTTACTGTAAAAAGAGCTCTGTCAGGATATCGATGAATAATACCGGGAACTGGACAGGTACCCATCTCATTAAGAGGATCCGAGCTCTCTGAATCTGTCTCGATAAGTTCTTCAAGAGTCGGAATCATGGTCCTTCTTAATGGACTTCCAGGCTCGGAATCATAAAACTGAGCCAAATAATATGGGGAGACTCTGAATGGAAGCCTATGGTTTTCCTTTAGCTTACTTATTGCAGCGATCTCCTCCTCACTTAGTTTCATAACCTTAGATACAACCTCAATCGTTGTGAAAGAGTTCTGCAACTGCCATTTCCAGTCATTCCACTGAGAAATGCCGGTCTTCGGAAAGAAACGATGAAAAAATTCAAGACTTCGATGACTAGTGACGTCATCTGGTTGTGTTTTAACTTGCGGAGGGACGTCCTTCTCCGCGTTCAGTTCTTCTGTTGAAGAAGCTACTCTATTGAGGCCGTTTTCACTAGGTGAAGACATAACCTCGGTCGTTAAAGAGTTCATAATTGGTACAAACTACCTATTATCTTTTCTGTTTTGGTTTGATTTAAAATCGCGCAAAAGTATCTATAAAATAAATCGGTTGTATCAATCAAAGCATTTAGTTTTGAACATTTTTTTGTGAAAGAAAAAAGCCAAAAAACCAGCCCCGAAAGTTACAAAAAACCTTCGGGGCTAATCAATATCTAAAGCATTGAATATCACTTGTATAAGAATCGACGAATACTCTTTTTGGGAGTCCTTTCAAACGGTTCTTTTCTAATCTCAATTTCGGAGACCTGTGAGTATGTCGGAAGAAGCTCATTCAGAGTCTTACGATTCTCTTCAAGATGCTTTTCTATGTCCTCATCCTTAAGACCCTCCGAATATGCCGCATCTCTATCGGGAAGAACCAAAGCTACTAATTTGTGGTTCCTCTCCACAATCAAAGATTCCACAACATAAGGCATATTATCCA
>CAZYFO010000049.1:8751-10983 GCA_964646955.1 uncultured Bacteroidaceae bacterium
AATTTGTGGTTCCTCTCCACAATCAAAGATTCCACAACATAAGGCATATTATCCAAATGATCTTCGATCTCTTCCGGATATATATTCTGACCCGATGGTCCAAGAATCATATTCTTGCAACGTCCCTTAATGTAAATGTTACCATCCTTGTCAATCAAGCCCATATCGCCGGTATGATACCAACCTTCAGGATCAATCACGTCACGGGTAGCATTCGGGTTCTTATAATAACCTAGCATAACATTAGGACCTTTCACTAGGATCTCACCTACCTCACGGGTCTTGTCACTACTAAAAATGTCCACTTGTGTCCCCGGAATAAATACTCCGCATGAACCCTGTTTGTAATCCTCCCAATCCGAATATGCAATTAGAGGAGCACACTCGGTTGTACCGTAACCAACAGTATAAGGGAATTTTATCTTGCGCAAAAATTTCTCAACTTCTACATTCAATGCAGCTCCACCTACTATCAGTACAGCCATCTCACCACCGAAAGCGTCAATAATCTTTTTCTTGATAGACTTAAATATAATCTGGCGCAAAACAGGAATGTTCGTTGCAACTTTCATCAGCGGTTTATTGACAATCGGGAATATCTTTGATTTGATAACCTTCTCGATAACCAATGGAACAGCTATTACCACCTTTGGTTTCATCTTTCCGAAAGCCTCGAATATAACCTTAGGACTCGGCATCTTAACTAAATAGCACACACTGCTACCCAACAGAAGTTCAAACATCAGCTGAAATGCCAATCCGAACATATGTGCCATTGGTAGTATGGATACTACGGTATGGTTATGCTGCAAAGGAATATTCCTACAAGCAAACTGCATATTAATAAGGAGAGCACGGTAAGGTATCATCACACCCTTCGGATCACTTGTAGTACCAGAAGTATAGTTCAATATAGCCATAGCATTCATATCCGTCTCCTCATCATAGGTAACACAGGAAGGAGTAAAACCATTCTGGTATTTTTCCATGAAATTCTTGTCCATATCATTAATAGCAGACAATAGAGCCTCATCTCTACTGAAGGGGCATGAAAAATCAGTCATCAGTATAACACCTATGATATCAGCCATCTTCTCCGGATTCAACCCCGACCATACAATATCACCCACAAGCAAAAGTTTTGCCTCGGAATGATTGACAATAATATGAATATTATCAGGCTTGAAATCATTAAGAATTGGAACTGGTATTGCTCCGTAAGTAAGTACAGCCAAAAATGAGATACCCCAGTTCGAAAAGTTTTTTCCGCAAAGAGCCACCTTATCCCCCTTTTGAATACCGGCTTTTTCAAGCACGATATGGAGCTTTGCAACTTGTTCGGCTACTTCACTATATTTATATGAAGGGCCGCTATAATCCGTCAGCGCAGTATAATTCCAATGATTTCGGAAACTATCCTCAAACATTTTTATCAGACTTTTACTGTTCAGATTGCAATCCGGTTTTCCGTCAATAGTCATAACTCAAAAATATTAGACTGAATTCAACAATATATTAAAGATTCCATACCAAACCTACGGCAGGTGCAAGACTCTTACGCAAGTAAGATTCCTCGACCTGAATACCATTGTAATTAGATGTCTTATCAAAGTCATCATATGTTGACCACATGCAACCTAAATCAATAGCCAATTTATCATTGATGGAATATCTGGCGCCACCGGCAATAGAATAGCTGCTCATCATAAATCCGGTATTGGAATTATATTCAGGGGTAACATCATAACGGGATATCTGACCTCCTAGACTGACAATCCACTTGTCGTTAAGTTTGTATTCAGCACCTAACAGATATTCGACCGTATTGTTATCAACTTGACTTTCCAAGCCGTTACTATAGAAGGCATCTTTGTCGAAATAGTAATGGAAACCTGCAGTTAAAGTCAAACTAGGATTTAAATCATAAGCCGCACCGAGAGTCAAGAAAGCAGGCTGATCAGCACGACTCTTCTCACCATCCTTAAATCTACTTAGAGAAGGTACTCCAGCAAATGCACTTGGAAATTCCTTAGTGTCATTCTCGGCTTCAATACTGGTACGGAACTCATATTTTACTGCAACACTGAGTCCATCTTTCTTATAGTTTACGCCCAATATTGGAGCAACACCAAAACCTGACTGATCACAATCCAGATTAAAAACATTTTCAGCCTGGGTAGGAATAGTGTACTTAACTTCACCGGTATAATTTGCCTTATAATAGCTAAGTCT
>CAZYFO010000049.1:11083-13046 GCA_964646955.1 uncultured Bacteroidaceae bacterium
TAGGAATAGTGTACTTAACTTCACCGGTATAATTTGCCTTATAATAGCTAAGTCTTGCTCCAATTGCAAATGACAAGTTCTCAGTCACCTTATAAGCGCCTCCAACCTGCCAGCCGAAAAGATAATTTTTTCCTGTAAAAGATGATGACTCAGCTGAGGCACCTGCAGCACCTTTAGCCTGAGCGGCTGCAACAGCAGGAGCAGCACCTCCACTGATATATTGCTGATATACGCCTTTATATATCATACCACGAACCATTGCATCAAACATAGGCAGACCGTCAGCATACTCACATGAACCGCCGCCACCGGGAACACCGAAATGAGAACTCAAGCTCCAGCGGTCAGTTGCATAAACAAAATCAATTGAAGGGATAATTGGAGATGCGATTTTACCCTTATACTCCTTGTCTTGCATAACACCAACCGGCACTACAGGATTTGCAAGCATAGTTGCGGTTACGTTTCTCTGCTGAAAAGCAGCCTGATTATTAAAACCGAAATGAAAACCATTGCTCATAAAAGCCACTCCGGCCGGATTATAGTAAGCAGCATCAACTTCAGTCAATGCATCACGAGCAGGGTTTCTCATAAAAGCCGCACTCTGATTAGAGTTTGTTACCAAACCACCGGCACAAACTGTAGCTGTCGCCATAAATAACATCACACTACTTGAAATAACTTTTTTCATATTAAAAAAATTTGTTTAGTTATGTTTGATGGCGCGAATTTACCTCTATACTGATGACCACATCTAATGATAAGGTAGATTGTGACGAAACAACAACGAAATTGTGGCGAACAGCCACATATTTTAACTTTGGGAATTCGCCACACACCCCAAAAGTTTCATTACATAACAGTTCATATACCTTTCAAATAAAAAGAGTAACTTTGCATTCGTAAGTAATATTCAAAGCTGAGCTTTTTTGGAAAAATTAGAAAGAAGATGAATATGAGAACTCAGATTCCGGAGTTTCTAACGGAGAAAAGATTTTTATACTGGACAGTGGTATTCATCACCGTCTTCTCTTTCCTGTTCATGAACATCTACAAGCCATTCTCCACAACAGCTTGGTTCAGCTTCGATAATGAAAGAAAGCTACTTTCAATGATATTCTTTTATATATTGGCCGTACTATTCTTGTTCCTTAGCAAGAACATACTTTGTGAGATTCAGCACAAAAGGCCATTCACTTATTTGACGTTATCCGCTTATGTATTATCTGAGATTCTAATAATATCTGCATTTTATGTTGCCTTCACAAAACTTGCATCAAGCGATTCAATTGAAGTCATACCCATCTTAATCAAGGCCTTTTGCTGTATTACTCTGATTATGATAATTCCATATACTATATCTTTTCTATACGGAACTGTAAAGGGTCTTAATAGGGTTCTCCAAGAAAATGAAAACAAAAAACAGAGTGGACATCACTTGGTTAATTTAAGAGACCTAAAAGGCAAAATCAAACTATCCCTAACATCAAATAGCCTACTTTATGTATCATCTGAAGATAACTACGTGAAGATAATCTATGAACAGTCCGGGAATGTTGAAAGCATCATGATTCGCACAACAACAAAAAATCTTGAAGAAAATTTCGGATCCGGACTTATCAGATGTCATCGTTCTTATCTGGTCAATGTAATTCGCGTCAAACTCTTCAATAACGATCGCGAAAACATGTATATCATCCTAGACAATGAGAAAGTAAATCCAATCCCCGTATCACGTTCATATCGGGAAATTATCGAAGGAGCTTTGACTCAACAGATCAAAAACTGAAGTCAACTTTATGGAAACACCTGTTATTTACATTGATTTTGTACATAATCAACCCATTCACCCTTACGGAATTTAAGAACTGAATTGTTAAAATGTTAACAGTAGAAAGAAACACGACAAAAAAAAAGAATTCACTCACGTGAACTCGTTTTTTCAATTTCCCTCGCAGAACTT
>CAZYFO010000050.1:0-1089 GCA_964646955.1 uncultured Bacteroidaceae bacterium
TTACAGCTGGCATCCATACGTATTATCCAGCTCCAAGTGCTCTTTCCGTATTCATACTTTTTGGATGGCTCATACATTGGCTTGACGACATCCCACATAACCGTTGTCTCAACAATGGGAGCAAGTGTCTCACCAAGAGTAATGGTACGCCATGGTGTTTCTCCCGGAACTGTGATACCCGGAGCAGGAGATCCCATTCCGTTGTTTTCAGCGGCTAGAGGAAAAGCTATAGTATATAAAGAACCGTTTCCGCCTGCCAAACGACTGGCACAATAAGCACTTGACACACCGGTCTCACAGAGCATGACCCAACCGTCAGCCTCATGGAACAGGCAAGGGAATGTATAACCCAATCCGCCTGCATTTTCACCCATCTTTGCATCACATTGGTATGATGTCTCATAGCTGGGAGCTGTTCCGGCAAAACCGGTCATTGGTCTCATCTGAGGACAAAGGAAAGTTGTAGTGCCGTCAGGGAAGCAAAAACCTGTCTTCTCCTCACTAACCGTACAACTTAATTTACGGTTCTTGGCAAGAACATATTTAAAAGCAATGTCATTGTTACTGACATTAAAAACCACATCGAATACAGGTCCGCGTGAGTTAGAAAAGGTAAATACACCTTGATTTGCCGAGTAGTTTATTTGGCTGAATTTCAGGTTTGGTAAAGAATATGAATCCTTGACAGGCTCAATCTTTACAGTCTCTGAAAGTGTCAATCCTTCGGAGAAATCACCAATACTGGTTACTAAACCGAGTGGCGATTTCAGAAGGAACTGCTTTCCGTTCAGTTGAACAGAATATGAGGCCTTTGCGCCTTCGTCTGTAACAGTCACTATCAATTTCCCGTCAGGGCTTGTTATCTGTTTCTCTACAGCATTCAATGAACCGCTCAAAAGAGCTATTACACTAATTAAAAATATCTTTTTCATCTCAATCTGTTATTATCAATATGCTTCCTGATGGAAATAATCAAAATCTGCATAACCGCCAATATTCTTTGTGGAATAGTTGTAAAGAGCAGTACGGTATCCTGTGAAGAAATCCAATGTAAAGCTCATTGACAACATGGCATCAACTTCAGTCCAG
>CAZYFO010000050.1:1189-12982 GCA_964646955.1 uncultured Bacteroidaceae bacterium
TAATTACTCTGGAATGCGCAGATTCCGGCTTTGTCACCCGGTTTCATACCTGCTGCATCAAGCAGAACCTCGCTGAAACAACGTGGGCCTACGGTACGTTGGGTAAGAGTGTTGCGTGCATCCAATACACTTGTAGCTAGATATCCGCTCTTTAGACGCAACCAGCCCTTACGGTCAGTTACAGACCAAAGTGAATTATCCGGCTTATGGTTCCATTGCCAAACCAGATCAAGACTATTCTTCTTATAACTGAACTCATCATTAGCCCAAACACGATTTTCTCCCGATTCGGGAAGATTTACGGTAAACTGTTTTACAGGTATTGTATTGTCTCCAAGGATAGGCCAACCTTCAACCCATTTCATCGGTTGAAGGGTAGAAAGACGTCCCACTGCACCATGATCCTGGAACATTATGGAGTACCAATCACCATTAGGAGTTTCAATTATTGCACCCTGAGCTACACCATCGCCACGACCGTCAAACTTCCCACTTAATATGGTCTTGCGCTCATACTCTCCGAGAAGAGTCTTGCTGCGCCAACAACTTTCCGAACGAGGACCTCCGCTAGGCCAATCAATAACCAAAACATAATAATACTCACCAATATGATAAATATGTGCACCTTCGGCACGAAGTGTATAGCCTTCACGAGGAGATGTAAACAAGACTTTGTCTACACCACCTTGTTTAACATCAGATAAGTCCGGTTCCAACTCAGTAATATGTATCTCACCATTACCCCAGACTACATATACTTTTCCATCCTCAAAAAGAAGAGAAGCATCATGGAAAGGACGTCCAATAACCTTTCTGTCCCATTTTCCATTTACAATATCTTTTGTACTATATACATATGTCTTACCCTGATCATTTGCGATAAAAAGGGCATAATAAACTCCATTCTCATATCTGAGAGTAGTAGCCCATTGTCCTTTACCATATGCATTACGGCCATTACGCAGGTTATAGATATCATCATCATTCAGATAATCGTAAACATAGTTCACAATAGTCCAGTGAACCAAATCTTTAGAATGCATGATAGGAGCACCGGGACAAAAATACATGGTAGTACTTACCATATAGTAATCTTCTCCGACACGAATCCAATCGGCATCAGGAATATCCGTATAAGTCAACGGATTAATACATTCTGTGGTCTTCTCCTTCGCCATACAATCTGTAAAGCCGAAAAAGGATACGCACAGCAAATACAAACAAATAAGTTTTTTACACATAATAATAGTTAGTTAAATTGCCAATAATCGATATTTATAATATCACAATGCTTTCTACCTTTAAAAACAAGATAGATATCGTGCACTCCTGATACAGTACCCTTCACAGGTGATTTTACTTCAGTCCAACGTTCCCATCCTCCTGTAGCCGGAACATTCAAAACAGCTAATACCGGACCGTCTTTTTTATCAAGACGTACCTCAATCTGACCGCCACGTGCACCACTTGCCACACTTGCAGTAATTGTTTTCGGGTTACGATTACCGAAATCAGCAACTCGAGTCTGAATAAAGTCACCGCTTGAAATCTCGGTTACAAACACTCCAGTCTCAATATTCTCTTCAGTACTTACACCTTCAGACCAAGCTATAGTCTCAGCCTCAACCCTCTTAAACGGATTAATCGTTCCAATCGGACTGACACCTTCTTCAGTCATTAGAATCGTCGGGAATGTACCATCAGAATTGTATTTGAACTCTTCTACAGCCGTAGAACGTCCGTATCCGCCCCCACCGGGTAGCTTTCCTGTGTGGTAGAAAAAATATGAATGGCCTTTATAGTCAACCACTCCTGAATGATTGGTAAAACTATTTGTCTCCTGATTAGGCATAATCTGACCTACATACTTCCATGGTCCTATTGGAGAATCGCTCATGGAATATGAGATGTGCTCAGGTATTCCACCTGCAGCATAAGACAGATAATATTTTCCTGCGTGTTTTGATACCCAAGGACCTTCTGTATAAGAATCCTTTATAGGACCGGCGTTCGAACCGGCTCCCCTATTTGTTCTTAAGGCAGAACCAAAAGCCTCGGCAGTATGATCAACCTTCTGAATCTCTCCCTCAAAAGAGATCATATCATCATTCAGTTCCACATAGTATAGGGTAGGATTGCCCCAATAAAGATAGCTCTGACCATCATCATCAGTAAATACCGTAGGGTCAATATAATCCCAGCTGCCTGTAGCGAGAGGCTTGCCTAGAGCATCCTTGAAAGGTCCGGTTGGCTTATCTGCGACTGCTACTCCTATGGCCATCGTTCCGGAATTCTTATCCTTCAGACATATATACCAATAATATTTTCCTTTGTGTTCAGTACACTGAGAGGCCCAAGCTCTATCATCACCCCAACTGAAATCCTCCATAGCCAAAGGACAGCCATGATCAGTCCAGTTTACCATATCCGTTGAAGAATAGCACCTCCATTCCCACATAGCAAAAAACTGAGGATTCATCTCATCACGGCCAGTATATACATAACAGACGTCATCGAAAACCACAGGAGCTGGATCCGGAGTGAAATGAGTCTGAACAATTGGGTTCTTCCCAACCATGCCGATACTCCCCAAAAGGAGAGCACCGCATAAAACTATTTTTGAATTCATATCTGAACAGTTACTTAAAAAGATTTGGAGCAAATCTGTAAACACTTTCCCTCCACACTGGCCAAGTATGGCCTCCCGGAGTATCCAGGAACTCATATTTCAGTCCCATTGTATCAAAGCGTTCACGCATCACCTTACAGTTATTCCATGCAATATCCTCTTCACCCCCAACAGTAATAAACAGATACTTAAGATCCTTATTTACCTTAGCAATGTTGTCCTGCAAATATTTATATCTGGCTTCAGTAGCCGGATCATTCTGGTTTGCAAACCATCCTGAAGAGAAAATACCAATATAAGCGAACTTATCAGTATTAGGCATACCGGTATTGAGTGTCTGGATACCTCCCATTGACAATCCTGCCAATGCGCGGCTTGCGGCATCAGTACGAACACGATAGTTTTTTTCGATGAAAGGGATGACATTGTCTAACAGTTCAACAGTGAAAGCATCCTGAGATGCGTTTCCACCGGATACATTTCCGTCAGGCATAACTACAATCATTGGCACAGCCTTGCCTTCAGCAGTCAGGTTATCCAATATAAAATTGGTACGTCCCTGCTCTGCCCAGCCCATCTCATCTTCACCGCCTCCATGCATTATATACAGAACCGGATATTTTTTGTCCGGGTTCTTATCATATTCTGCCGGAGTGTAAATCATTACATGACGCCATGATTTTGTATTCTCGGAATAATAATACTGAGAACGGACATCACCGTGAGGAACATTCATAATCTGATAGAAATCATCCTGACCGGCATAAGGAATCTCAATGCAACTATATTCACGGCTGCAACCGTAGAATGTCTTGGAAGCCGGATCGCATACTGACACTCCGTCAATAATCAAAGCATAGTAGTGAATACCGATGGTCTGAGGTTCAGTAGTACATGTCCATACTCCCTGGGCATCCTTAACCATGTCATACTTCTTTCCGAGGTCAATCTGCATTTTCTGTGCCTGAGGAGCGGAGATGCGAAACATCACGCTGTGGTCAGGCATAATACGAGGCCATTGAGCACCTCTTATATTCGTAGTAGCAACAGCTGAGCCCTCAGGAAAGGATTCCTGTCTCTGACGCGAGAATCCTCCCTGGGCAAAACAGTTTACTGCCATCGCCATCAAGGCGACAAACAATATTGTTTTCTTCATTATGATTTATTCAAAAGTTAGCCAATCCACCTGAACCAGTTTACCTGAAGTCATGCGAACCTTTACATGATGAACACCCTTGGCAGCACCGGTTACTTTGGCCTTAACATTAATCATTTGCCTGTCAGCAGGTATTTCGACGGTAGCAATAACCTTTTCATCCTGCAGAACCTCAAGAGTACCGGCCGATGGAGGAATTACCTGAACAGATACAGACTTTGGAGCCTTAGCAAAATTTACAGTATTGTACTTTGCCCATGAACCCTTCTCAAAGAATACGGTTTTCCAACCTCTGAAATAGTTACTTGGCTCAATGTAGGCAATCGAGTCGCCACTGGCACTTATTTCCGAGTAACGGTCCAATTCAATCTTAGCTGTTGACTCTGTCACACCAATACCACGTAAAGTTGGCTTAACCATACGGATTGAACCATCTTCTTCAAAGAAGATACTATCTGCACAAACTGCTCTGTTCTTGTCGAAGTCAGGAGAATAGTCATCATGGTGATAAAACAGATAAGTCTGTCCTTTAAAGTCAATGATTGAGTGGTGGTTGGTCCAGCACTTTTCTACGTGCTCCTCAAAGAATACGCCCATGAACTTATAAGGACCGAAAATATTGTCAGCCATACAATATGCCAAAACCTCTTCGACGTTTCTAGCCCAAGGGAATGTCATATAGTACTTACCGTTATGCTTGAAAAGATATGGTCCTTCTACAAGACCCTTAGTAGGAACACCTTCTACACGATGACGATCATTAGGATCAGTTGAAACTGACAACCAGTCTTCATTCAACTTGGTGATAGTGATACCCGGCATAACGAGATATGCCTGACCATCATCATCAACAAAGATACATGGGTCAATACCTCCAACGCCTTCAATAGGAGTTGCTTGAGGAGTATAAGGACCTTCAGGATTGTCGGCAATAGCCACACCTACGCGATTACCACCGCCACGCATACGTTGTCCTTCCTGAGCTGGTTGAGGCTT
The DNA here is from genome assembly GCA_964646955.1 of uncultured Bacteroidaceae bacterium. Lineage (GTDB taxonomy): Bacteria > Bacteroidota > Bacteroidia > Bacteroidales > Bacteroidaceae > Colenecus. Next base: position 5,971 of record CAZYFO010000050.1, read on the forward strand.
TGCACCTGCAGGGAAATAGAAATAGAACTTACCATTTTTGTGCTGCTTACAGTCAGGTGCCCACATGGAATAACTTGTCGAGTTGACCCAAGGTGTAGTATACTGAGATACAATCATACCGTGATCGGTCCAATCTGTAAGATTAGACGAAGAGAACACGTGATAATCTTCCATACAGAACCAATCCTTTCGAGCAAAGTCTGCAGGAGCTTTAATGTCATGTGATGGGTAAACAAACACGCGATCACCTACTACAAGTGCTGATGGATCGGCGGAAAATTGGTCTCTGATAATTGGATTTTGAGCTGTAGCCACTGACCCGATAAACGTCAATGCTGCAAAGGCTAATAATCTTACTTTCATTTTTTATATTTATTAATTAGTAGTAACCGACTTAATTATCAACAATATGGCATTATGCACTGATTATTATTAACAATTTTCAAAAGTATAATTAAGCAAAGGTAAATTGTTTTTGGACAATAATTATGTTACTGTCCTTTAAATATCTTAAATAGTACAACAACATAGCAATATAGTCCTATTGCTACTATTATAACTTAAGAATTTCAATACTTTTTCTAAGAGAGTCGTCCAGATCGTTAATTATCTGATAATACTCCTTCATGCTCCAAAGATTCCTGGCTACCAAAGCCTTCAATTGAACAGAAATAATTGGCAAACACTCATTGTATTGCTCTTCATTATACTCAATTTTCAATGACTCGGCTTTACTGAGCAACAAATCCATCAATTGCTTATCAGGCTGATAGGTATTGCAAAACTGCTCAAAGTCCTTGTACTTACGCAGCAACTGTTTTCTCTGGCTTTGGACATAAGAAAGTGTAGTCTGTAACACAACTCCTTTAGCAGTAATTTGCCTATAGTATAGATTTGTTTTTGTCGTATCTAACGGAATAAAATGGTCCGGCATGATGCCTCCTCCTCCATATACCGTCCTATGCTCAACGAGAGTTGAATACTTCAGAGAATCAGGGAAATGGATACTATCTGCGTTTGTCAACTCTCCTTTGTTAAAACGTTCAGAGATATCATCAACGTAATCGATATCATCGCCATAAGGTTTCTGAATGCATCTTCCTGCCGGTGTGAAATATTTAGCTATTGTCAGACGAATCACAGAACCGTCTTCAAACTCTATCGGACGCTGTACCAACCCTTTTCCGAAAGATCTGCGACCAACAATAGTACCACGATCCCAGTCTTGAATGGCACCGGAAACGATTTCCGAAGCGGAAGCAGAGTACTCATCGATTAGAACAACTAACTTCCCGGTAAGAAATTTGCCGTTTCCATCGGCAATATATCCACTTTTCGGTGAACGGTGTCCTTGAGTATAGACAATCAGCTGATCCTTCTGCAAAAATTCATTTGCAATGCCAACAGCAGCCATCATATAGCCGCCTCCATTCTCCTGTAAATCCAATATTAAGGATTTTGCTCCTTGTGATTTAAGATCAGAGAGCGCCTTTTCAAACTCTTCTACTGTAGTAATACCGAAATTGGAAATTTTTATGTAACCGATTTCCGGTGTTGCCATATAGCTGACGTCTACAGTATTGAGAGGTATCTTATCACGAATCACATCAAAAGACAATAACTCATCCATACCTAACCTCTTGATACCTAACTTTACCAAAGTGCCCTTTGGCCCACGAAGACGTTTCATTATGGCCTGGTCAGACATGCCTACTCCTGCAATAAGAGTATCATTTACCGTAACAATACGGTCTCCCGCAAGTATACCTACTCTCTCTGATGGTCCGTCAGGTAACGGCTGAACAATAAACAGAGTATCTTCGACAATATTGAACTGAATACCGATTCCATCGAAGTTTCCCTGTAGTGCCTCATTGGATTTCTCAGCTTCTTCAGCAGTCAGATAAGTGGAATGTGGATCAAGCTCACTTAGCATACCTCGGATAGCCGATTCAACTAGATCCTCCGTCTCAACAGGCTCAACATATAGGTTGGAAATAGCACTCTCTGATACAAGAAGTTTCTGCAACTGCTTTTCATCGACATTTTGTGACGATACCGTCAATGAAATGAACGGCATCACAAACAATAAATATTTTAATTTCATCATAATTTATCTCTTTGGGAACGTATCAATAACATATTCATCAACAGATCTTCCATATTTTACCAGCTCTTTTACCATACTGCTGCTCACATGCTGAAATGCCGGGGATGCAACAAGAAAAACTGTTTCCACACCATCCAATGCTCTGTTTATCTCGGCCATATTGCGTTCCTCTTCAAAATCCGTCACTGAACGAACGCCACGAAGTATGGCATCAGCCTTGACATCACGCATAGCATTGACGGTAAAGCCATCGTATTTAATGACTGAAACACGCTTATCTTCGGCATAATACCTTCTTATGGCATCAACTCGTACTTCAACCGGAAAGAGAGGACTCTTGCGTCCATTTACTCCTACAGCAATAACTATGCTGTCACAAAAATGCAAAGCCCTTTTTACCATATCGGAATGCCCTACAGTAAAAGGATCAAAAGTACCCGGATACAATAGTTTCATATCTCTTTTAGTTAAATTTCTCACTAAATTACATCTCTCACCATCTTTCGCCTTCGTCCTCATCGACAAGGTCCTGTTCAACCACCAAGTTGTCAATAATAAAATTCTGGCGTTCCATAGTATTCTTTCCCATATAGAACGACAGAAGATCGCTTACTGCATCAGTCTTCTGTAGTGAAACTTGTTCAAGACGTATATCCTGACCGATAAAATTCTTGAATTCATCGGGAGAAATTTCACCAAGTCCTTTGAATCGGGTAATCTCCGGGTTAGGACTTAGTTTTGCTATAGCCACCTTTCTCTCCTCGTCAGAGTAGCAATATATGGTCTCAAATTCACCCTTTTCAGTTACTACACCTTCAACATGATCGATACCTTTCTTCTTTTTACGTTTATTTCTGACACGGAATAAAGGTGTCTGAAGAATATAAACATGACCCTTCTTTATCAGTTCAGGGAAGAACTGTAAAAAGAATGTTATAATCAAAAGACGTATATGCATTCCATCCACATCCGCATCTGTAGCGACTATTATCTTGTTATAACGCAGGCCTTCCAATCCGTCTTCGATATTCAAGGCAGACTGAAGCAGGTTAAACTCCTCATTTTCATACACGATTTTCTTGGTAAGTCCAAAACAGTTCAATGGTTTACCTCTCAAGCTGAACACTGCCTGGGTATTGACATTACGACTCTTTGTGATAGATCCGCTGGCAGAGTCACCCTCTGTAATGAACAAACAACTCTCTTCACGGATATCACCGCGGTTATCATTCAGATGGACTCTACAGTCAGCCAGCTTGCGATTATGGAGATTAGCCTTTTTTGCTCTCTCTCTGGCCTGCTTGGTAACACCTGCTATCTCTTTACGTTCCTTCTCGGAATCCTGAATCTTCTTAAGAATCACATCGGCTACCTCGGCATCCTTATGAAGAAGATCATCAACCTCTTTCTTAATGAAATCACTTACAAACTTATTCAATGAGATACTGCCCCCCGGCGTCATAGTTGTAGAACCCAATTTAATCTTGGTCTGACTCTCAAACACAGGCTCCTCCACATTTATGGCAATAGCCGCCACCATACCGTTTCTTATATCACATGCCTCAAAGTTCTTTCCGTAAAACTCCTTGATGGTACGTGCAAGATGTTCTTTGAATGCACTTTGATGAGTACCTCCCTGTGAAGTATATTGACCGTTTACAAACGAGTAATACTCTTCACCATATTGATCGGTATGAGTAAATGCAATCTCTATATCCTCTCCCTTGAGATTTATTATCGGATAAAGGCTCTGTGAACTCATCCTTTCGCTAAGCAGATCCTCCAAACCGTTTTTGGACATGAAACGCTGACCGTTATAACAAATAGTTAAGCCGGTGTTCAGATAGGAATAGTTTCTGAGCATCGTCTCAATAATTGCAGGGCGGAACTGATAGCCTACAAACAACTGGTTATCCGGTTCAAAAGAAACAGTGGTTCCATGTTCTTCCCCGCTTACACCTGAATTATCGGAAACTAATTTACCCCGTTCAAAACGTAACTTTCTATACTGTCCGTCACGAACACTGCATACTTCAAAATGGGAACTAAGGGCATTCACAGCCTTGATTCCGACACCATTCAAACCGACACTCTTCTTGAATGACTTACTATCGAACTTCGCACCCGTATTGAGCACACTCACCGCCTCGAGAAGTTTACCCAGAGGAATGCCACGACCATAGTCACGTACTCTGATAAAACCGTTCTCATCCAGGTCTATCTCAATACGCTTGCCAATATTCATTCGAAACTCATCAATGCAGTTGTCCACAACCTCCTTAAGAAGCACATAGATACCGTCATCACCCTGAGAGCCGTCTCCCAATTTACCAATATACATGCCCGGACGTGTCCTGACATGTTCCATATCGTCCATGTGACGAATATTATCCTCATTATAATCTACGATATGCTCTTGAATAGTAAAAACATCCGTTTCATCAATCTGCGTAGCTGCCATATATAATTTACTCCTTATTTCACTAAATATTCTTCACAAATGTCTTTCTGCGCTTATGGATCTGAGATCCCTCAAAATATGACCAATGTGCCTGCATCTTATCATTAGTCTCCAATTCAGGATTGCTCTCTGCAACTAGAAATCCCATCTTTCTTGCTACCGGAATCAGCTGATTGAACATCACCGAATTAAGGCCCTTATTCTGATATTCCGGTTTGATTGCCAAAAACATCAAATCTACAATATTATCGGGCTTTATCCACAATGCCTTTGCCAAATGCCACCATCCGAAAGGAAAGAATTTCCCACCGGCTTTCTGTAATGCTCTTGACAAAGAAGGCATGATAAGTCCGGCTGCAATCGGCTCTTCACTCTTATCCAATATTATAACCACCAATCTTTTATCTATCATCGGTAGGTAGCGGTCCACATAATCGTCAATTTGTCTCTCCGAAAATGCCGAATAACCGTACAATGGTGCATAAGCCTCATTTACTAAAGCAAACAGTTTCTTTGCATAATGTTTTGCCTCTTCACCCTTACTTGATGTGAAGCGTGCCAAATGCAGGTCATATCTGTTCAGTACCACATCTGCAATACGTCCCATCTTCTCAGGGATATCACGAAAAGGTATCTGCCACTCTACCCACTGCGCTGAAGTCTTAAAGCCCAATGACTCAAGATGTATCGGATAATAGGGATAGTTATATATACTCGACATGGTGCCCAACTGATCAAACCCTTCGGTAAGCATACCTTCCGGATCAAAATCGGTAAATCCCAAAGGGCCCTCAATCTCTGTCATACCTAATGATCTGCCCCAATGCTCAACAGCATTAATCAAAGCTTTCGATACATCCTTATCATCTATAAAATCAATCCATCCGAAACGAACACATTTTTTATTCCATACCGCATTGGCCTTTCTGTTTATGATGCCGGCAACTCGGCCTGCTACCTTATCTTCACGATATGCAATGAACAATACCATGTCGCAAAACTCAAGAGCGGCATTAAACTTAATATTAAAAGAGTTAACCAAGTCTCTGTACAGCTCCGGAACAGCATACCTATTTCTGCGATACAGGTCATAGTTGAATCGGATGAATTTATTCAGACTGCTCCTGCTTTTTACCTCCTCTACTCTGACACTTTCCATCAATCAATATTCCTCTTAAATGCACATCTGCGTTTATGAACGATAGGATTATAAAACTCCCACATTGACTGAACCTTTATATTCTCTATCAATTCACAGTTGGTTTCACCATATTTAAAGCCCATCTCAATATAACGAGGTACCAAGTCAGCCATAAGCAATGCATTAACACCCTTATTCTGATAACTCGGCTTTACCGCAACCAACATCAAATCAAGTACCTCATCACGTTTAAAGAACAAAGCCCTTAGCAGATGCCACCATCCGAAAGGTAAAAAACGTCCTTTAGACTTCCTAAGAGCATTTGACATAGACGGCATGGATATACCCACAGCAACCAAATTATCGTTTTCATCGGCAACCATTGAGATCATCCTTCTGTCAACAATAGAAAGATACATATCGATATATTGCCTAACTTGTTTGTCAGACAATTCGGAATAGCCGAAAAGATGAGAATAAGATTCATTCAGCAAATCAAAAATTGCCTTACCATAACTTTTGGCCAATTGTCTCATCGAATTGCACTCAACTATATGCAAATGATATTTTTCCTTAACTATATCCGCAATCCTAATATGTTTCTCAGGCACAGTTGATGGCACAGTCAAACGCATCTCAATCCAAGTAGCAGCAGTCTCAAAACCCAGTTTCTTAAGATGTTCAGGGTAATACGGATGATTGTATATGGTAATCATTGTACTTAGTTGGTCGAAACCTTCAACCAACATTCCTTCCGGATCAAAGTCCGTAAATCCCAATGGACCTTCGATACAATCCATGCCTCTATCCTTGCCCCACTGCATTACGGTATCAATCAATGCCTTCGACACATCGATATCATCAATAAAATCTATCCAGTCAAACCTGACGGCATTGACATTCCACTTCTTATTTGCTTTATGATTTATTATTGCCGCAACGCGTCCTACTATTTTTTTATCACTATATGCCAAAAAACACTGTGCTTCACAGAATTCATAAGCCGCGTTTTTTTTAGGATTCAAGGTATTGAGCATATCAGAAAACAAATCCGGAACAGAATAATGATTATTCTTGTAGAGGAGATAGTTATATCTGATAAATTGTTTCAGCTGTCTTTTTGTAGAAACAGGAATTATCGAAACCGGCATAAATTCTCTAAATATTATAGCTGGCAGCGAAGATACAAATAATTATGACAAAATGGCTATGAATTAGAAAAGATACTCGGCTACAGACTGAAGTATAATTGATTTACAGGTTATGGTACAACCGGAACATCTAATCCAAAGCGACCATT
>CAZYFO010000051.1:0-12687 GCA_964646955.1 uncultured Bacteroidaceae bacterium
GTGCCTTAATACAACAGTCTGTGTTGATGGTAACAGACTGTAAAAGATGATAACTTATGGTGTCGAAAAATGTCTTTCTATCCCAAAGGGTATAATCGGAATTATTAGAGTCGGAAGCCGGATTTTCCAGTATTGACCAATAGTTTTTATCGAAATATTCTCTATAGCAATTTCCAATAAGTGCTTGACATATATTTATGCGTTCTTCAGTAAGACGTGGCAATAGCAAGTTAAGCCTTTCAATAGCTATTGTAAAGTTTTCTTCTTGAAATGTTGATTCAAGTTTTGTCATCATGACAGTACTTTTCAGCATCTGATATTCGTCATTGGAGCTATCGGCATATTCATAGATCTGACGTACCAGATTCAATGCTTTTTCAGGAAGATCCGCTTTTATTTCTGCATTTACTTTTTTCCATTCGCGAGAATAGTATCCGGCTTTAGAGGTAATTGATGATAAAGTCATGATTAATACCAAGATGTTTATACGTAAAAAGAATTTCATTTGAACATTAGGTTTGTGAACTCTTCCTTTCATGGAAGAGTGTCGGTTATGCAAATAAATCTTTGCCTTCAGACGCATTGATGGTGCGTCCCAAATGTCGATAGGCAAGAGCTGTAACTTCACGTCCTCTTGGAGTACGTTTCAGGAAGCCTTCCTGTATAAGAAAAGGTTCATAAACCTCTTCTATCGTTCCTGAATCCTCACTAAGGGCGGTAGCTATGGTATTCAGTCCTACCGGACCTCCACCGAATTTATCTATGATGGTGCACAGTATCTTATTGTCAATCTCATCAAGACCGTACCTATCTATATTGAGAGCTTCAAGTGCTATTCTTGCAATGGTCAGTGTGATGCGTCCCGAACCTTTTACCTGGGCAAAGTCGCGAACGCGGCGTAGCAATGCGTTTGCAATACGCGGAGTGCCACGACTACGACCTGATATTTCTACGGCTGCATCGAGATCGCATGGGATGCCGAGTATTCCCGCTGAACGCAGTATAATACGTCTCAGAGTGTCGGCATCGTAGTATTCCAAGTGCATATTGATACCGAAACGTGCTCGCAGAGGTGCCGTGAGCAGTCCGCTGCGAGTGGTAGCACCGATAAGTGTAAATGGAGCCAGATCAATCTGAATGCTACGTGCGGAAGGACCTTTGTCTATCATTATGTCTATTCGGTAATCTTCCATTGCGGAATACAAGTACTCTTCCACTATAGGTGACAGACGGTGTATCTCGTCTATGAAAAGCACATCCTTGGATTCAAGTGATGTGAGTATGCCGGCCAAGTCTCCCGGTTTGTCAAGTACAGGTCCCGAAGTTATTTTGAACCCGACACCAAGTTCGTTTGCTATTATGTTGCTGAGAGTAGTCTTACCTAATCCGGGAGGGCCGTGTAACAGAGTGTGATCCAATGATTCACCTCTCTTTTTGGCAGCTTCGACGAAGATTTTCAGATTTTCAACAATCTTGGATTGTCCCGAGAAGTCATGAAAGGAAAGTGGGCGCAAAGCATTGTCCAATTCCTTATCCGATGAATTGAACTGTTGTTGTCTAATGTCGAAGTCTTCTGTCATATTAATATATATAGTGCCACAAAGTTAATAAATAACCACTCTTTCTGCCTTTCTTGACACTCTTTTTTTTATACATTTGCGAAAGCTAATTGTCTGACGGGATTTATGGTACTAAACTGGATTTGGATAGCCTTCTTTTTGATTGCCTTTGTGGTTGCGGTAGCGCGTTTGGTGTTCTGTGGTGATGCCGGTGTGTTCGAACAGATCATGAACTCTACTTTCAGCTCGGCTAAGACAGGTTTTGAGGTCTCGTTGGGACTTACAGGAGTGCTGTCGCTATGGCTAGGCATAATGAAAATCGGTGAGAAGGGTGGTGTGGTTGATGTTTTCGCGCGATGGTTAAGTCCTGTATTTTCAAGACTCTTCCCGGATTTGCCCAAAAATGATCCTGCTTACGGCTCTATATTCATGAACATTGCTGCCAATATGCTTGGCCTGGACAACGCAGCGACTCCAATGGGGTTGAAGGCAATGGAAAGGATGCAGGAACTGAATACTGACAAGGATAGGGCATCCAATCCGATGATTATGTTTTTGGTCCTTAATACTTCCGGGCTGACTATTATTCCGGTGAGCGTTATGGTCTATCGTGCCCAATTGGGTGCGGCTCAGCCTGCTGATGTATTTATTCCGATTCTTCTTGCTACGTTCTTCTCGACAATGGTGGGACTTCTGGTGACGAGTCTGATACAAAAAATAAAATTTGACAAGGTATTGGTGGCTTTTCTGGGCGGACTGAGCCTTGTGGTGGCTTTGATTATCTGGGGTTTTTCCCTACTTCCTGATGTTAAGATTGGTTCTGTATCTACATCTGCTGCGAATATTATTCTGATGCTGATTATCATTGGATTTATTTTGGCAGGAATCAGAGCCAAGATTAATGTTTACGAGTCTTTCGTGGAAGGAGCAAAGGAGGGTTTCTCTACTGCTGTCAGAATAATTCCTTATTTAGTGGCAATACTTGTTGGTATTGGAGTCTTCAGAGCCTCCGGTGCTATGGATTTCATTGTGAACGGTATAGGCTGGATAGTGGATGCATGCGGTTTGAACAGCGATTTTGTGCCTGCTCTGCCTACCGCTCTTATGAAGCCTCTGTCAGGTAGCGGTGCACGCGGTCTTATGATTGACGCAATGACCACTTACGGAGCTGATTCTTTTGTTGGGAAATTGGCTTGTCTTTTCCAAGGGTCGACAGATACTACTTTCTATATATTGGCTGTCTATTTTGGTAGCGTTGGTATTCGTAATACGCGTTATGCGGTGTCTTGCGGTCTTCTTGCCGACTTAGCCGGTATATTGGCTGCCATTTTTATCGGATATCTTTTCTTTGTATAATAGTTTGATTATGATTACATTCAATAATGAAAATGTGAAGATGCCTGCTGTTGAGCGCAAGTTGGTTAGAGCTTGGCTTAAACTGGTGGCAGACGGATATGGGAGAGAGGTCGGTAATCTGAACTATATTTTTTGTGATGATGATAGGATTCTTGAGATCAACAAGGAGTTTATTGGTCACGATTACTATACGGATATCATTACGTTTGACTATTCCGACCCAAAAGTAGTGCATGGAGATATGTATATCAGTTTGGATACGGTTTTTACTAACAGCAAGAAGTTTAATACGTCTTATAAAGATGAGCTTATGAGAGTAATTGTTCATGGTTTATTGCATTTGTGCGGTATTGATGATAAAGGACCGGGTGAGAGAGCAATTATGGAGTCAGCAGAAAATGACGCATTGTTTAAATTGAAAAATATGATTAAAGAATGAGTAAGAAGAGTATGATTATAGGCGCATTTGCGCTATTATTGACCGGCTTCACCGAGAATGTGGTCTGTCAAAACATTAATGTAGGCAGTGATGAACGTATGATTGAAGAAAGCCGGTCTTTGTTCAACAACGGAGATTATGATGCCGCAATTAAATATCTGAATCTCTGGAAAAACAGTAATTCTTTCGAGGAGAGTAATGTGCTGCGAATGGAAGAGGTTGATTATATGTTGACGGTATCTAATGCGGAACTTGACCTTAAAAATGCAAAGCTCTCCTTGATGGACTTCTTGGAGAGTTATCCGCGTTCTATATATTCAAATCAGATTGTAGCTCTTTTAGGTTCGTCATGTTATAGTTTAAATCAGTATGACGAGGCTATCAAATGGTTTGACAGCTGTGATCCTGATGGACTGAAAAAGAAGGATTGCATCAGAAAGACATTGCATCATGCTATCTCACTGATTAAGACAGGGAAGACCTCAGAGGGATATATTCAACTGAGTATATTGAGTATGTTGAGTAAAGAAAATGAATCTGATGTGACTTTCTACAAATCCTATATTGATTATGTAGAAGGTAGGATGACTGAAGCGGAGGCCGGTTTTACAAAGACTATAAATGATGAACTTTACGCTGATGAGTCAAAATTGTATCTTTCTGATATTGCACTAAGAGACAATCAGCTTGAGAAGGCAGAAAGTATGTCAAGAGAATTGGTGGACGGCGACGTTGACGCGACTTTGTCCATGGAAGCGGAAAGAATCCTTGGAGAGTCTCTATATCTTCAGAAAAAATACCAGGAAGCGAGTGAGATGTTGACCAGCTATGTGCTTGGTGATAATGATGCTGACAGGCAAGATGTTTTTTATTTGGGAATGTCATGCTTTCATACGGGCGATTATGAAAGAGCGATGGAATTTCTGCTTCAGGTGACTGACAAGCAGGATGAGTTGGCTCAGAATGCCTATCTGCATATGGGCCTGGCGGCATTGAAGACAGGTGATAAAAACAGGGCTAGAATGGCATTTGAACAGGCCTCTACAATAGTTGGTGATATCGCGGTAAGGGAACAGGCTCTTTATAACTATGCTTTAGTGTTACATGAGACTTCTTATTCTCCATTTGCCGAGTCGGTTACGGTTTTTGAGCGTTTTCTCAATCAGTTTCCCCAGTCGAAATACACAGATAACATAAACAGTTATCTGGTGGATGTCTATATGAGCACTAACAGCTATGATGCTGCATTGGCTTCAATAGAAAAGATCAATAATCCCGGAACATCGATTCTAGAGGCTAAACAGCAGCTATTGTATAAAAAGGCTACCGAGCTATTTGCAGGTGCTCAGTATAAAGATGTTCCAATGTATCTGTCAAGTGTTATTGACTTGATGCAATATGATAAGAAGATAGGTACAGATGCCTATTTTTGGAGAGCTGAGTCCTATTCCCGAATAGGAGATTATACCAAGGCTGCATCCGATTACTATCGTTATATTGCCTTGGCCGGCAATCAGCAGGCAAAATATTTGGGTTTGGCCAAGTATGGTTTAGGATATGTATTCTATCAGGAAAATGATTACAACAAATCCCTTGCTTCGTTCAAAGAGGTGATTGATGCTGCTTCGAATAGCGGGATTTCAAAAGAGGTACTTGCAGATGCTTGTTTAAGGGCAGGTGATTGCCATTTTTATGGACGTTCATTTGAAAAGGCGTCGGAGTATTATCGAATGGCTATCAACGTAAATAGTGAGGTGGGTGATTATGCTCTATATCAGATTGGTCTTGTAGATGGTCTGACACATAACTATGAAACCAAGATTAACAATCTTCAGAGGTTGGTGAAGGAGTATCCGAATTCAATGTATGTGCCTTCGGCCCTCTATGAGGAGGGACGCGCATATCAGCAGTTGGATAAGACGGATGAGGCTGTGAAGGTCTTCAAACGCATTATCTCTGATTATCAATCAAGCGATCTGGGAAGAAAAGCATCTGCCGAGGTGGCGTTGATCTATTATCAGACAGAGGATTATAATGAGGCGATTAAGGCTTATAAGTCTGTAATTGAGACTTATCCGGGCAGCGATGAATCAAAAATAGCTCTTCGAGATCTGAAGTCGATATATGTAGAGGTAGGTAAGATCAATGAATATGCAAATTATTTAGCCGGTGTGTCTGGAGCAGCTCCAATGGAGACCAATGAGCTGGATTCACTTACTTACACAGCAGCAGAACGCTTCTTTACCAATGGTGACAGGAAATCTGCTAAGACAGAGTTCCAGAAATATCTGAAACAGTATCCAAATGGAGCATTCGCGGTAAATGCACATTATTACTCAGGTGAGATATATCAACAAGAAAATGATTATGACAAGGCTTTGGAGTCCTATCTTCATGCTTCTGATTATGAACACAGCAGATTTTGCGAAGAATCTATCGGACGGGCTGCTGATCTGGCCTATTCGGTTGGTGACTATGGTACTGCTCTTGATACTTATATTCGTCTTAATGGCAAGACAGTTAGTGCGGCTGGTAAGCAGAAGAGTCTGATGGGTATTGTTTCCAGTGCCGCCAAAACAGGTGAGAATGATGCTGTTCTTGAATATGCCGACCAAGCGATAAAGGCAAATACTGCTTCTGACAAGCAGATAGAGATAAAATACTACAAGGCAAAAGCTCTTATTGCAACCAAAAAGTCTTCTGAAGCTGAGATGATACTTAAGGAGCTCTCAAAGGATGTTCGCTCGGCCTTCGGAGCAGAGTCCAATTATCTTTTGAGCCAGTTGTATTTCGATAATGGTGACAGAGCCAAATCCGAAGCAAACATAATGAGTTTTATCAAGGAGGGGACAACGCATACCTATTGGCTGGCTCGCAGCTTCATACTTCTTTCAGATATATTTATTGCTGATGGAAAGGATATTGAGGCTCGTCAGTATTTGCTTTCCTTAAAACAAAATTATTCGGGAAAGGATGATATTGCGAATATGATAAGTGCACGTTTGAAAGAGTAAGAGAATATGAATATGAAAAAAGATATATTATTGACGTTTTTTGTCTGCATGCTGACTATGCCTGCGGCAGCTCAAGGTGAATTGAACTCCAGATCAATGACAATTGAAGGAACATATAATCCTCAGATAACGGAAGCCTCTAAGATTACTCCGGTTCCTGAAAAGAACAGTGTCAGGACAAATACCAGTTCTGTCAATTATATTACTGAAGGTAAGGAGTATGGAAAATTCTCTCGTAAGTCGATGAATACATTCAGCGATGCCGATAGTATTTCTGAAATCAGAAAATATTACGGCACTATAAAGTTGGGATACGGTCTTAGAAATAATATCGATGGAATGGTCGATTTTAATTGGAATCCCTCGAAAAAGGACAAGGTTTCTGTTATTGGTTCATTGTATGGATGGAATACCGAGATGACAGAAACCTGGCGCTCAAAATTATATTCTACAAATTGGAAGGCTGATTATTCCCATAGTTTTCAAAAGATTATACTGAATGTGAACGGTGCTTTCGCATATGAAAGGTTCAACTATATGCCTGGTTATTTGATGGATCCCGATTCGATAAAGTATAATGATTTGTACAGAGGTGTCACTAATGGAAGTCTTGCTGCCGAAATATTTTCAGTAGCAGGAAGCGATTTGGATTATAATGTTAAGATTGGATGTTATGGACTGAATCGTAATAATATTAGCATTAACGGATCTGAGAGAACTAACAAAGAAAATATTCTTCGAATTGAGGGTGCGGTATCCGTCCCCTATTCTGGTGGCAGACTAGGAGTAGGATTTCGTCAAAAGAGTGCTTTCTATGATTGGGAAAGTTGGAATGGATTGTCGAAATTTAAAAACTTTACCACAATATCCCTTTCTCCATATTGGAGATGGAGTGATGATGATATGGAGGTTAATATCGGATTGAATTTTGATGTTAGAAACGGGGTTGGCAGCAAACTGATGACTTCACCGTATTTGTGGTATAAATATAAACTAAAGAGTGATCTTACTCTATACGGGCAGTTGAAAGGTGGAGTTCTGGACAATGAGGTACGTCATCTGAACTCTTTATCGCCATATTGGTCTGAGAATTCTCAAATCAGAGACGGTTATACATTTGCCGATATGTCTTTAGGGGTAAAATATGTTGCGTCTGCTTCTGTTCAGATGTATATGCAAGGAGGCTTGAAATATTCAAAGGATGAACTCTTTCAGGTGGTGTCGGACCGTTACATTGTAAGTTCAAATATTCTTCAGGATAAGGCCGGGCTGCTATATCTAAAGTTGGGCTCTGATATGTCATTTTTAGGAAAATACGATATGAACTTTGATCTTATGCTGGCAGATTGGAATACCAAAAAAATCAATACGGCATTTGTATTGAAGCCCTGGTTTGACATGAATCTGAATGCCCGTACCAATATCTACGGACCTTTGGATGCAAGTGTGAAATATAATGTGTCAATTTTTGAGAAGAGTAATGGTTTCAGATTGCCAATGGTCAATAATCTGGCTATAGGCTTTGATTACGATTTGAAGGATAATATATCTCTATTTGCCGATTTCCGCAATGTTCTGGGTCAGAAGTATTATTACTATTCCGGATATAGAGCTTTAAAGTTTAGTTTTATGCTGGGAGCCTCTATGCGATTCTAAACTATAAAACGACAAAATCGTTAGCGATTAATCGGAGACAGCTACCAAAGAGAGAATTATTTATTAATTTATAATTAATAAGGTGATGAGGGGACGACTTTTTTATTTCGTTCCCTCATTCATGTTGATTATTTGTTCTAATTTTGCGACCGCAAACCGATAAAAATATAAAATCTGGGTTAGTATGCAGAAAAATCTGGTTATTGTTGAGTCACCGGCGAAAGCTAAGACAATTGAGAAATTTCTTGGTGAAGACTATAAAGTAATGTCTAGCTATGGTCATATTTGTGATTTGAAAAAGAAAGATCTCAGTATAGATATAGATACGTTTGAACCGATATATGAGATTCCCACTGACAAGAAAAAGGTAGTAAGTGAACTTAAGGCTGCCGCAGGAAAGGCTCAGATGGTCTGGTTGGCATCCGATGAGGACCGTGAGGGAGAGGCTATCAGCTGGCATCTTTATGAGACCTTGGGGCTGAAGCCTGAAAACACCAAGCGTATAGTATTTCATGAAATCACTAAGAATGCAATACTGAGTGCTATTGAGAGCCCACGTGATATTGATATAAATCTTGTTTACGCACAGCAGGCTCGTAGAGTTTTGGATCGTCTGGTAGGCTTTAAACTGTCGCCAGTACTGTGGCGTAAGGTCAAGCCTGCACTTTCGGCAGGACGTGTTCAGTCTGTTGCCGTTCGTCTGATAGTGGACCGTGAACGTGAGATAAAGGACTTCGTTTCTGAGTGTTCATATAAGGTGGTTGCGGATTTTAAAGTGCCTTGTGCAGATGGCTCGACTACAAATTCACGAGCTGACTATAATTTGCGCTTTAAGACCGGTCAAGAGGCTGAGAAATTTCTAGAGAGTTGCAAGGAAGCTAAATTTCAGGTTGATGAGATTGCTCGCAAACCGTTAAAGAGATTCCCTGCTCCTCCTTTTACCACCTCTACACTACAGCAAGAGGCTGCACGCAAATTCGGATTTACCGTAATGCAGACTATGATGTTGGCACAACGTCTTTATGAATCAGGTAAGATTACATATATGCGTACTGACTCGGTAAATCTTTCGACTCTTTGTGAAAACTCTTGCCGTCAGCTCATAGTAAACACAATGGGTGAGGACTATTCTAAGACACGTAAATTTTCTCAGAAGTCTAAGGGTGCTCAAGAGGCACATGAAGCGATTAGACCGACATATATGGAGAGTACTTCTATTGAAGGTACAGCTCCTGAAAGGAAACTGTATGATCTTATCTGGAAACGTACAATTGCGTCTCAGATGGCTGATGCAGATATTGAGAAGACTACTGTAACGATTAAGGCCGATGGTTTGAAAGGAGAGTTCTCGGTTTCCAGCGAGATAGTAAAATTCGACGGTTTTTTGAAGGTGTACAAAGAGTCCCGTGATGAAGATTCAGCTGAAGGTCAAGAGATGCAGAATGTGATTGACTTTTTCAAGGGAGAGTCTTTGGAATTTGACAATATTGTTGCATCTGAGAAATTCACCTCACATCCGCAACGTTACAATGAAGCTGCACTGGTTCATATGTTAGAGGAGTTGGGTATTGGCCGTCCTTCTACTTATGCTCCAACAATCAGTACTATTCAGCAGCGTGAATATGTGGTTCGTGAAGATATAAAGGGACAATCCAGAAAACTGAATCACATTCGTCTGGAAAGCGGTAAGATAAAGAAACAGGCTGTAACAGAAAACTTTGGAGCTGAAAAAGCAAAATTGATTCCGACTGATATAGGTTTGGTGGTAAATGATTTCTTGATGGAGAATTTTCCTGATATTATGAATTACAATTTCACTGCCAATGTTGAGAAGTCCTTTGATGAGGTATCTGAAGGAGATAAGGCTTGGAAGGCTGTAATTGGAGAATTCTACTCTCAGTTCAATCCATCCGTAGACAGGGCTATGTCAACCAAAAGTGAGCATAAGGTAGGAGAGAGAGTATTAGGCACCGAACCTGCTTCAGGAAAACCTGTTTCGGTCAAGATAGGACGTTATGGCCCTATTGTTCAGATAGGCAGTGCAGATGATGAAGAGAAACCTCGTTTTGCCCAGATGAAGAAGACTCAGACTCTTGAGACAATAACTCTTGAAGAAGCATTGGAGCTTTTCTGTTTGCCCAGAACTCTTGGAGATTTTGAAAATAAAGTGGTTGTTATCGGAACCGGTCGTTTCGGTCCCTATATTAGACATGACGGCAAGTATGTTTCCATACCGAGTCCAATCGATCCGTTGAAGATCACCTTGGAAGAGGCTATCAGTATGATTACAGAAAAACGCGAGACAGAAGCTAAAAAAGTTATAAATACGTTCGAACTGGAAGGTGAGGCTTTGGAGATAATGAATGGCCGTTACGGTCCGTATATTTCTTTCAAGGGAACAAACTACAAGATTCCCAAGACTACGGATCCGACTACTCTTACTTTGCCTCAGTGTGAGGAGCTGATAAAGAGTCAGAGCGACAAAGTAACTACTGCACCAAAGAGAAAGTTCTTTAAGTCTAAGAAATAGTTATGAGAGTATTTCTCATGGGTTTTATGGGAGCCGGCAAGACTACCTTCGGTAATGCTCTTGCTAAAGAACTTAAGGTTCCATTCTATGACCTTGACTGGTTCATAGAGAGACGTTATAAGAAGAGTGTAAGTGAACTGTTTGCGGAATCCGGCGAACAAGCATTCCGTGAGATAGAGAAGGATATGCTCCATGAAGTAGGGGAGATGGACAATGTGGTTATTGCTTGTGGCGGATCAACACCTCTCTTTTTCGACAATATGGATTATATGCTCAGAAAAGGCCAGACTTTATATCTAAAAGTCAGCAATGTTATTCTTTTCAAAAGGCTCAAGGAAGCCAAGGATACAAGGCCTCTTATAGCCAACAAGAGTGATGAGGAACTAAAAGAATTTATCCTTTCTGAGGTTGAGCGTCGGGAAAAGGGTTATCTTCGAGCAGAATTTATCTTCTCGGGTGATAGGCTGGAGAGCGAAACTGAAATTGATGAGACGATTCTTGGGGTTAAGAAATTATTGAATTTGTAATAATGGATACACGGATATGAAACAATCATTGGTAATAGTAAAAGTAGGCGGTAAAATCGTTGAAGAGCCTGAGACCCTGAATCGTCTTTTAGATGACTTCAAGACTATTCCTGGCTATAAGATGTTGGTTCATGGAGGTGGACGTTCAGCTACTGCATTGGCCTCAAGATTAGGTATTGAGAGTAAGATGGTCGATGGTCGTAGAATTACCGATGCTGAGACTCTCAAAGTGGTTACAATGGTGTACGGAGGATTAGTAAATAAAAACATTGTAGCTGGACTTCAGGCCAGAGATATCAATGCCATTGGTCTGACCGGAACCGACTGTGATGTGATGCGCTCTGATAAACGTCCGGTCAAAGATATAGACTATGGATTTGTAGGTGATGTGAAATCTGTTAATGCCGCATTTCTATCAACTCTTCTCGAGAAGGATATAGTACCTGTTCTAGCTCCTATTACTCATGACGGTAACGGTCAACTGCTGAATACAAATGCCGATACTATAGCCGGAGAAGCTGCCAAGGCATTGGCTTCGACGTTCAAGATTACCTTGATTTTCTGTTTCGAGAAGCCGGGAGTACTATTACATGAGGATGATGACAACAGTGTTATTCCATATATATCCTATTATGATTTTCCCCGTTTGGTCGATGACGGCACTATCAGTGGCGGTATGATACCAAAAATACAGAATGCATTCAAGGCCCTACAATCGGGCGTTTCATCGGTACTTATCACATCTGCTTCGTCTCTTGACAAACTGACCGGTACCACTATTGCGCTGTAATCTCAAGATCTCTCTCTCGCTTTTTCGTATATCCGAGCTGTTAGAAATATCAGTGCGGCTGTTGTTAGTGTGGATATAATGAATGTCACCAGAACCCGCCCATCGGACAATGATTCTGTTTCGCTACCGAAAAAATCCTCGATGAATCCGTACTTTAGATCAAAATAGGCAACGGCATTGTTTATTATGTGGCCTATTACGCCCGGCAGAATACTGCCTGTGGTGCAGTAGAGCCATCCGAAAAGCGTACCTGCCATAAAAGCGAATACAACCTGTGCGGGATTGAGGTGAATTATTCCGAACAAAAAGGCTGAAATTAAAATCGCCGCCCATTTTTTTCCAAGCATGCTCATGCACTCATCAATGATGATACGACGGAATACAATCTCTTCAATTATTGGTCCGCATATTGCTAAGGTCAAGAATCCTATCAATGTACTTGACATATCTTGAAACTGCTCTTCCAAGATATTCGGCAAATTAATAGAGGAATTGATTATGTCCAATGTCAGCAGAGCAGAGAATATTAAAGGAATAGCGATAAAAAGAATTGCTATCGGTACTCTCTTGACAATCTCCTTTGGCTTGAAGTATTTCATGCCCCATAATATGAAAAAAAGAACAATCTGACTCATTAGTAAACCGATTACAGTTATCAGAATCATTTTGTCAGCTAAGACTTCAGTTATAGCTTCAAAAGTTAGTTTCTCGATACCGGATAACTCAGGTATCATGATAAATAGACTTGCGATGGCTGTGCAGAATAGTTGCGACAGCAAGAATAGTAAAATGGATATTATTGTCTTTTTCATTTTT
>CAZYFO010000052.1:0-12156 GCA_964646955.1 uncultured Bacteroidaceae bacterium
ATATAAAAATGTTTTTTGATTTATCAGTTATTCAATGTATGTTTGTAGTTGCTTTTAACAAATAACTCAGATATACCATGATTTTCGGCGTATTATCTGGTTAACGGCAAAGACTAACAAATTAATTATTTTAAAATGAGAAAAATTTCAATTTATTCTTTGATGGCTTTTGCAGCTGTTGGACTATGCTCTGTATCAGTCTCGGCTCAAGTAACTGAAGATTTCAAGCCTTGCACTTCTAATCAACAAGGAAAACAGTACCCAATGGTTAACTCTCAAGGTGTTGTTCGCGAACAAATCATGGCTCCAAATGCCAACAGTGTTCAATTGGACCTGGGTGGTGTAAAGTATGATTTAAAGAAAGATGCAAATGGTTTATGGACTGGCGAATCTGCTGCTCAGGATCAGGGTTTCCATTACTATCAGTTGAATATTGATGGTGCATCGGTTCCAGATCCAAACAGTCTCTATTTTTATGGCGCTAGCCGTTGGGGTAGCGGTATCGAAATTCCGGCTGATGACCAGGATTTCTATCAGTTAAAGAATGTTCCTCACGGACAGATGCGTGAGGTTTATTATTACTCAAAGACAACACAGTCTGTTCGCCACTGTTTCATCTATACTCCTGCCGGTTACGACAAGGATGTCAATAAGCGTTATCCTGTTCTTTATTTGCAGCATGGTATGGGCGAGAACGAATTCGGCTGGCCTAGTCAGGGTAGGACTGCTATCATTCTTGACAACTTAATTGCAGAAGGTAAAGCTGTTCCTTTCATTGTTGCTATTGAGAATGGTCTTAATGTAGGTGGTGGCCAAGGTATGGGTCAGCGTCCACAGGGTCAGCGTCCACAGGGTCAGATGGGCCAGCGTCCACAAGGTCAGGCTCCACAGGGACAACGTCCTGCCGGTGGATTCGGTGGTGGATTCTCTAACGGATTCGAGAGGGTTCTTATCGATGACCTGATTCCTATGGTTGATGCCGAGTATCGTACTATCGCAGACAGCCAGCATCGTGCTATGGCAGGTCTTTCAATGGGTGGTATGCAGACCAGAACTATTACTCTTGCCAATCCTAAGATTTTCTCATACGTTGGTATGTTCAGCGGCGGAACTATTTCTGTTGATGATGTTAAGGGTTCTGAAGGCTACAAGGAGAACAACAAGTTGCTGTTTTTCAGCTTCGGTAGCAAAGAAGGTGGTTCAAATCAATTACAAACAGTTACTGACGCACTTAAGGCTTCAGGTATGAATGCTCATTTTTACGTTTCTCCTCAGACAGCTCACGAGTGGCAGACATGGAGACGCAGTCTCTATCAGTTCGCACAATTGGTATTTAAATAAATCATTATATCAATAACCGATTTAAAATGAAAAAACTAGTTATCCTCAGTGCAGTTGCACTAATGGCAAGCGTAAGTTTTGCCCAGGAGATTAAAGAAGACTTCGTGCCTTCTACAAAAAACCAGCCGCAACAAGAATATCCTATGGTAAACTCTCAGGGTTATGCTCGATTCCGCGTTCAGGCTCCTCAGGCTCAGTCTGTTACTGTTAGCTTAGGTCTTGGTGGGCAAGGTGGTACTAAATTAGTAAAGGGTGAAGACGGCTTCTGGACAGGTACAACAGCCGGTCCAATGGACGAAGGCTTCCACTACTATCATCTTTCAATTGATGGTGGTACTTTCAATGATCCGGGTACTAACAACTACTATGGTTCAATTCGTTGGGAAAGTGGTATAGAAATCCCTGCTAAGGATCAGGATTTTTATGCTCTTAAAAATGTTCCTCACGGAAAGGTTCAGCAGGTTTTGTTCCCATCAAAGAGCACAAACACTGATCGTAGAGCATTTGTTTATACTCCTCCTATGTATGATAAGGATAATACTACCAAATATCCTGTTCTCTATCTGCAACATGGTTGGGGAGAAGATGAGACAGCCTGGTCAACTCAGGGTCATGCTAACTTGATAATGGACAATCTTATTGCTGAAGGCAAAATCAAGCCATTTATCATCGTTATGACTTATGGTATGACTAACGATGCTATGAGGGGTATGAGTATGGGTCCGCGTCCAGCTGGACAGGCTCCACAAGGTCAGGCTCCACAAGGTCAGCGTCCACAGGGACAACGTCCTGCAGGTGGTGGATTCGGTATGAATATGAATAACGGATTTGAAACAGTTCTTGTTGATGAACTGATTCCTTATATTGACGCTAACTTCAGAACTATTGCTAACAAGAATAGTCGCGCTATGGCCGGTCTTTCTATGGGTGGCATGGAGACTAAGAGCATCACTTTAGCTCGTCCTGAAACATTCGGTTACTATGGTTTGATGAGCGGTGGTACTTATGCTCCTAGCGATATCAAGGATAAGAATCAGGTTAAGTTTATTTTCATGAGCTGCGGTAGCAAAGAGGGTCCTGACGGTGTGAACAAGGCTGCTGAAGATCTGAAAACTGCAGGTTTCAATGCTGTTTCCTACATTTCTCCGGGCACAGCTCACGAGTTCCAGACATGGCGTAGAAGTCTGTATCAGATGGCTCCATTACTTTTCAAGTAAGAATCTGATAAGACGTTTAATAATGATGAAGAGTTCGGTGAAATACCGAACTCTTCTCTTTTTGTCTGTGGTAATATTCCGGATGACTTTTCTATTTCAATCCGGAATTGTTATAATTAATTTTGACACCATACATCTCTATTACTAATCCCAATCCGTATGTTTGTCCTGTTCCTTGGGTTCCTTTGATTTCTCCTGATAGCGCCCCGATGGAGATACTATTCATGTCTTTTACTCTTTGAAGGGTTTCAATATTGGTGTTTTGATAATGGCCAGGATATAGTTTTGAGATATTATTTTTCTGCATGTATTCTGACATACGCTGGCATGTCAGCTTGAGTGTAGAGAAGTTGGTAAAAAGCAAAAGAAAGCTTGAACCGAAGGCATCTCCGCTGAAACCATATCCAGCAGTTTTATCAATAAATGTAGTTGAGCCTGGTGTATGTCCGGGAGTAAAGATTACCTCTATCTTACGGCCTCCCAAATCTATTATTTCTCCATCAGTAAGATATCTTATATTGCCCTTATAATCAGGCATTTCAAATGGGACATTTACCATATCGGCTGCATTGATGTATATCTCATCGAAATATTTTATGGAAGCCCCGGTATGGTCTCCGTGAACATGTGTTGCTACTAACGTAATGGGTTTTGTGGTAATTCCTTCAACTATCTTCTTAAGGTCCTTGATATCTGTCCCCGCATCAATAAGTATTGCTCGATCTTTTCCCTCCACCAGATATAAAGATTCATAGGATACTCTATTCCCACTTCCTACCCATGTATGGTCATCAATCTGTCGAAAAACAACATCGAAATTTCTGAATACTTCCTTCTCGGAATATTCTGGTTCCTGGCTCTTTACATGTGCAGATAATACTATCAAAAATGTGATTGCTAACGAAATGATTTTTCTCATATTATTCGATTTAGTGGTAAATTGTGCAAACATACTATTTAGCCGGCATATAACAACAAAAAAATGAGGAGCCTTTTGAAACAAGAGGCTCCTCATTAATCTAAATAAGAATATATTATTTCTTAAAGTCTCTGATTACATAGTAAACAGACTTAGGCTGATAATTCTCATCAAAAGGAAGTGGGTAGTTTGCAGCACCTAACCATGAATCACGGTCACCAAGGTTCCAGAATGTAACGTTCTTAACAACCTTCTTGTATTTACGCAAAATTTCAAAGAGATTAGCATATTTTTCTTCCTGCATCTTCTTAATCTCTTCGGTAATTTGAACACCTTGGCGGCTGAACTGTAGCTGTCCACCAGCCTCTTTGTTTACACGAATATCAAATTCAGTGATATGGATATTGTCTACAAGCTCTGAATATTTCTTAATAGCAGCCTCAAAGTTCTTAATTGTAGGATTATCATAGATGTTATAATGACCCTGCATACCGATACCATTGATAGGCACACCATTCTCCTGCATCTTCTTCACCATGTTATAGATATATTCTGTCTTGTGAGGATTTGCTGCATTATAGTCATTATAAACTAGAACAGCGTTAGGATCTGCCTCATGAGCAAACTGGAATGCTTTTGCAATGAACTCGTCACCACATAGACGATAGAGCTGTGATCTGCGGAATGAACCTTCATAATCCTTACCAGGATCATCGCTCATAGCCTCATTTACAACATCCCATGCATATACCACATCCTTGTAACGATTCATTACAACATTGATGTGGTCTTTTAGACGCTCGTAGAATACTTCTTTAGATACAGGCTGGCCGTTCTCGTCGTTGAACATCCAGTTTGCGAACTGGCTATGCCATACAAGGCAGTGACCACGCATCTTGATTCCATTCTGACGGCAGAAATCAGCTAATGCATCAGCCTGGGTAAAGTTCCAGCGGTCAGCTGCAGGATGAATTTCACCCGGTTTCATTACATTCTCAGCTGTTACGCTATTGAAATTCTTCTTAATGATTTCAATCTGCTCAGGATTTGAAATATTACGCGGATTCAAAGCTACACCAATAGTAAAATACTTTTTGTAAGCATCTTTCAAACCATCATCATCACCTTTAGCCGATACAGAACTTGCACTTAAAGCAAGTGCCATTGCACAAATGGCAGTTTTAAATAAAATCTTCATTTTTGATTTATTAATTATGAATCGCGTTAGTAACCTTCTTTTAAGTGCACAAACATAATTATAATTTTTGAACTAAGAAGTTACTAAAACCATAAATGATATGAAACAGGAGCAAATCTGTATATATTTCCATCTTCCTTGTAATTTTTATAACATTATCCAATGACAATAAAAAAATAAAATCGGAAACATAAAGAGAATACTTTGTTATGATTTTCTTTTCGTAAATAATTTGTAATCTTATCATAACAAACTCGTAATTGAAATGTAACCGATTTGTAACGTCATTCAGAGACTTTTGTAGTGTCAATCCGCTTAACTTAGGATTGAAGTTTATGTTTAACTAATATTATTTATATGAAGAAAGCAAAAGTTTTATTCTTATTCTCTATTCTTACAATAGGATTAAGAGTTAGTGCACAAGAAGACAAGTCATCTACATTTACTGTCGAAGGGAAACCAATCGTGACGGTTTTCGGAAATTTCTACTCCGGGTTCAACAATGAAAACGATGACAGAGGTTTTAATATGGAGCGTAGTTACTTCGGTTATCAGGGAAAGGTTCTAAGCGATCTGGAATATAAGGTGGTTCTGGACATTGGTAAATCAAGTAACGTAGGCGATTATCAGCGACTCATGTATCTGAAAAACGCCAAAATAACATGGAAATCCGGCAATTTGAAGCTTAACGCAGGTTTAATCGGAATGAATCAATTCGAAATTCAAGAAAAATTCTGGGACAAGCGTTATTTAATGAAATCATTCCAGGACGAATATAAATTCGGAAGCAGTGCAGATCTAGGACTTTCTGCCGAATATAAATTTGCTGACTGGTTGAGCGGAGACATAACTATAGTTAATGGTGAAGGCTACAAAAAAGTTCAGGTTAATGATGGTTTGCTTTACGGAGCAGGAATAACAGTTTTACCTGCAAAAGGTCTGACACTCCGCATTTATGGAGATATCAATGAGACAACAGTTGACGGTACTGAAGATAAAGATAATTTAAGCGTTTTTGCTGGTTACAAGACAGACAAATTGTCCATAGGTGCCGAGTACAATAGCCTTTATAGCAATGGAAATGTCAATAATCAGGACGAAACAGGATATTCAGTTTATGCTTCGGCCGCCCTATCTCCACAATTAGTACTATTCGGAAGATGGGACATGCTGAAATCAAAAAACGACTGGAACCAAAGCAATGACGGCCAATTGGCTCTGTTCGGCCTGCAATACAAGGTCAACAAATACGTAAAAATCGCACCTAACTTCCGTATATGGAATCCGAAAGCTGACGGCACCGACAATAAGCCTTACGGCTATATCAGTGCAATATTCTCACTTTAATAAACCTATTAAGAACTTATAACAATGAAAAAAACATTCTTACAATCGTTCTTTGTGCTGTCACAATTCTTGCACTGAACAGTTGTGGAAACAAAAAAAAAAGACGTCGGAAACAGTACTTAGTAGACCGACAACTGGTCTAATTTTGGGGAGTATTATAGAATGGACGGTCATACGATCCGAAGAACATTGGGAAGAAGAGGAAGAAGACGAAGAGGATTTTGATGATTTTGATGATGACGATGATGACTGAATTATAATAAAACATGAGATCCATTCACGTAATATTATAGGCTTTCTTGAAAATTGTTTTTAACTTATTTTCTAATAAAGATTATTCTTAATGATTATTCGATAAATATTCGGCTATTTTATTAGAAGGATTGCAAGCTATCTATCCAAAGATTAAAATGGCAGACTGGATCTAAAAGTCTAAAGAAAAGTTACTCACTGAATTAATAGAGACAGCGAATTATAACATTTTGTTCATAGAAATTTAAAACAGATTCTTAGTTTATTTGTCAATCTCAAAAAAACACAGCAACTTTGTGGATAGTCCATATTAATCTGAAAACTATATGAAAAGAAGGAACAATGCATTTTTAATTATGATATTCACTGTATTATTCGGTAGTATATCGGGATGCAAGGCGCAAAACGGTAATAAATTTTCTTCATTATCGGTTGAAAGTTTTGAAAAAGCCATATCCGATACTTCAGTCTTAAGACTTGATGTTCGTACTTCTGATGAGTTCATGGAAGGTCATTTGCCCAATGCAATTAATATTGACTATCTCAAACCGGATTTCGATTCTTTGGTATCAGTAAGACTAACTAAAGAAAAGACGATTGCAGTGTATTGCAGGAGTGGAAACCGTAGCAAAAAAGCAGCAAGTGTATTAGTGAATAAGGATTATAAGGTAGTCGAATTGAATAACGGTTTTAACGGATGGGTTAATGCGGGTAAAGAGATTACAAAAGGAAATAGTAAATAAATCATGGATATTAACACAGAAAGGTTATTGTTGCGACCCTGGAGAATAAACGATGCGGAGTTGTTATTCGAATATGCCAAAGACCCTGAAGTAGGTACGGCAGCGGGATGGCCGCCTCATAAGAACATCGAAGAGAGTAAAATGATTATTGAAAAAATTCTAATGAACGATCAGACATGGGCTATTGAACTGAAGAATAGCGGACAAATGATCGGCTGCATCGGTTATATAAAAGAGTCTTCAGGTCATATGAAGATAGGAGCATCTGATGTTGAAGTGGGCTATTGGATCGGACACCCGATGTGGGGAAACGGTTATGCCTCTGAAACTTTGGCAGCATTTATCGGATTTTGTTTCGACACTCTCTATTGTGATACAATATGGGGAAGTCATTTTTTAGACAACCACAAGTCCGCCAGAGTGATGCAAAAATGCGGCTTTAAGAAAGTCAATATTCAGAAAGGAACAGAGAATCTTGAATTAGGTGCCGAATTGCCTCTTCAGATTATGAATCTGTCAAAAGCAGATTGGTTGTCACTAAATGAATGAGCGTCAGAAATACGCCGGTTGGAATCCGTGGCACGGCTGCACCAAAGTCAGTCCGCCTTTCTGTTTTCACCAGACAGGAGCTAAACTTATGAAAAACGGAAAGGTTTATAATATTATGAGAAGGTTCCAGATATCACAAGCAAGAAAGGCCGGTATAGATTACAGAATAGGTCCCGATCAGGAACCTATTCTATAGAGAGAAAATACATTTTTGAATCAAACAAAAAAAGGTATTTTACTTCAACCAGCTTTCTACTGCGGCCTTGTCAAACTCTCCCTTGAAAAGTTTTCCTGCACCCCAATTTATATCAGGATATTTGGTCTTAAGGCTATTCGCGCTATTGTCAATCGGGCTGCTGCCTGAAGTAGCGAAAGGCATTACTTTTTTTCCACTGAAATCATAACTCTCTATAAAAGTATTGATGACGTTAGGAGGTAAATTTGCCCATATTGGATAACCGATCAAAACAGTCTCATACTGTTTCATATCAGTTACTTTATTTGAAATTGCCGGACGTATGGATGGATCTCCAATCTCTTTGATAGAACGGCATTCTCTATTTCTGTAATCTACATCGGCAGCTGTATAAGGTTCGCTCGGTTTAATCTCAAAAATATCGGCACCGATAGCCTGGGCTATATTCTCAGCAGCTTTTTTGGTATTGCCGGAAACTGAAAAATAAACTACAAGTTTCTTTCCCGGTACAATCTCGCTCTTTGTTTGGGCATTAATACCTAATGTAAGTACCAATGCAGCAACAGCCATTATTAATCTTCTCATATATTAGCTTTTTACTGGTGAATAATCGTCTGCGAAGGTATAGTAAATATAAATATTCTCCAAGTCATCACCTTTTTTATATTGGAAAACAGATTTTTCAATACATGTACAAAATTGACTTCTTTATAGATTATATTTCTATTACGCATAATATTGTTGGCAGTTTATTGAATTCTTTCTATTTTCGCAATCAACTACTAACCAAACAAACAATGAGAAATAAAGGGACCATTATCTCTTTGATAATTGTGGCACTAATATGTCCAACGATTGCATTCTTTTCGATTTCCGCAAGAAAGAGTAACAATAATACCTACGAAAGACCTATTGGCCCGTGTGATATATATGCCAAAAATGGGACTCCATGCGTAGCGGCACACAGCACAACACGCTCCCTCTCTTCCGAATACAATGGTCCATTATATCAGGTTTTGCGCGAGTCTGACGGTAAGACTCTTGATATCGGCATCATAGAGGGAGGCTATGCCGATGCTGACGCACAGGATATTTTCTGCAAGGGCACTATATGTAGAATTTCTGTGATTTATGATCAGTCAGGTAAAGGAAATGACCTGACTCAAGCTGCTCCCGGTACATTCAAAGGTCCGGCCAAGGGTTCGTTTAACGAGCTCCCCATTGCTGATATGGCTCCTGTAACAATAAACGGACACCAAGCGTACGGTGTCTATATTATGCCGGGTATGGGACTAAGAAATAATGATGCCAGGGATTTGGCTATCAATGATGAGCCTGAAGGTATCTATTATGTTGTCAATGGTCTACATTATGATAGCGGTTGTTGTTTTGACTACGGCAATTCTTCCACAAACGGCAAAGCCGTCGGCACGGGCACCATGGAAACTACCTACTACGGGACATCTACAAACTGGGGCAGCGGCAACGGCGAAGGTCCTTGGATAATGGCAGATATGGAAGGAGGACTTTTTTCAGGATATAATGCAAAAAAGAACGATGTCCCTTCGATTGACTCATGGAGATATGTATCGGTATTTGTAAATGGAGGAGGAGGAAACAAATGGGATCTGCGAGGCGGAGATGCGACAAAAGAGGATCTTATAACATATTATAGTGGGATACGCCCAGGATCGCCGAATAACGATAGTTACTACCCGATGAACAAGAAAGGTGGATTATTGCTTGGCAATGGCGGGGATAACGGGAACGGCTCTGCAGGTACCTTTTACGAAGGAGTGATGACTATTGGATATCCTACCGATATTGCAATAAACAATGTACAGAAGAATATCTCGGAGGTGAATTATGCAGAACAATATTTAGGTTTATCACGTCTGACCACTTTTACTCCTGAAAGTACACAGGATGTGGAACTGACTTTCACAAACTCTTCAGGAGAAACCATCTCTGATGTAGATATTAAAATTGATGCTCCGAGAGGTTGGTCGGTTATACAAAAGACGGTTGTATCTCCTGGTCTATCTATCGCACCGGGAGCAAAAATCGGATTGACTTATCAAATAACCGCTCCTAAGAAAATGTCGGCATCCGACTTAAACGTTAAAGCAGATTGGGATGGAGGTTCGTCATCTCACTCAGAACGCATTAGGTGCGCTACTCCGGTCAAAATCAACGAAGTTTGTCTATCAGGAAACCCCTTTATAGAATTATTCAATATCTCATCAAAACCAATAGATATCTCAGGGTATAAAATAATGATTACTGAAAGCGGTTATGCACAGGTTCATGCCGCCACTATACCGGAGAATACTATATTGACTGAGAATGATTACTATCTGCTTGACCTTTCAGACAGCTATCTTACTGTGCCTGCTATCAAAGGAGATAATACAATCTTTACAAAAAATGCCGATTTCCAAAACGGCGATATCATCGTCATTGATGGTGAAAAGCATAAGGTGAGCGAGGTATTATCACAGTCACGAACACCTGCAACTATATTTATACCGGTATCTACCGGCCCATGGCTTGATATCAAGGCAGGAGCAAATAATATTCCAGTCTCATCCACAAGCGGCTTTATGGTAGGTCACAAGATGGGTATTGATTTGGGAGGCAATTATGAAATCGTGACGGTTAAATCTATCGGTAAACCCGGAACTCAAACCAATCTGGCCGAGGCTGTCGAAAAAGGACAGTCAGTAATAAAACTTGATGCTACCGACAATTTCGAGCCAGGTTTTAAAATTACAATTGGTACAGGACAAAGAAAGGAATGCGTCAAGATCAAAAGAATAATAAAATCAGTCTCAGCGCCTTCTGCACGCCGATTTGGTCCGGGAGCTAGGCCACATGAGCCGGGAGAAGTCGAATTGGAAACTCCGTTACAATACTCTCAGATAAGCGGAGTAGATGTATCTTGTGTAGGTAGCGGGATCTCTTTCAAAGAGCCTTTGAAATACAATCACAGGAGTGGAGATGCCGTACAACCATTAGGAAACGGAATTGTATTGTCGGAGCCAATCAAACATAATCATAATATTCTGTCACCTATTCAGATAAAGCGTATCTACAAGTACCAAAATCCGGATCAATATTTCGGATATTCACCATCTTCTTCTGCCGGTTCAATTGCTTTATATGATAAATCAAATAAGGTGCTGATTGATGCGGTTGTGTATGGCTCACAACAGAGTAATTCCAGCGCGAATGGAACTATTGCGAGTCCCGTAATTGCCACATTGGAAGGAATACAGACTCAAGGCGGTTCTATCGCTGTCGTATCCCAAGGACGTCCGTCTTCGAATAATGCACCTGACGTAATAAGTTTAATAAGAATACCTGACGGTAAAGACTCAGATAATCTATCTTCAGATTTCCGGGTATCTTCAACACCTACACCGGGCGCTTTCAATAAGAACTGAAACAATTAATTAGACACGAATAATGTCATTGGAGGCATTATCCGTGTCTAATATTTATAAGCAACTATATCTTCTTAGAATAGCCTCAAAGAGATTTTCCTAGATCATAAGCCTCCTTTAGAGCTGAAGTTTTGGTATTAATATCACCAGCCTGGATTACTCCTCCGCAAAAAATGGTTTTTGGAAACGAAACTCCTTCAAAACAATCCACCCAACCCTGAATATCACTGACTGTGCCCTCAGGAACATAGCTCTCATTTTCTTCTGCTGTCGCAAAAAGATAAACGGTCTTGAACTTATGTCCAGCTGCATATATCGGATTCATTCTATCAAGAAAGGTCTTAAGCTGTCCACTAACAGAGTAGTAATAAACCGGAGTAGCAAAAGCCAAAATATCAGCATTGGCAACAATATCTATTACGGATGCAATATCATCCTTTTGAATGCATTTATAGGTTTTCTCACAAGCTAAACAACCTCTACAGAATCCGTATTTCAAATCCCGAAGAAAAATACTCTGAACATTCAAACCAGATTCCTGAGCTCCACGTTCAAATTCTTTAGCCAACCGCTCACTATTTCCGTTTTTTCTAAAACTGGAATAAATCAAGACCAATTTTTTTGACATCATACCCTATAATATTTATCCGAATAAAGCCTCATTTTTACCACTACAAATATAGTAACTCATCAATATTTTTACATCAATAAAACAAAAAAAGATCCGAAAACATCTGAGATTGTTCCAGCTACAAAAAGTAGACACGGAATTTTTTTTAAGTTGTTAATAATTTACCAAAGTAGACTTTGGCGTTGGTTTTCAGTTGTTTTGTTTTACAAAAGTAGACATTTCTGATATTTTCACTCATTTTCTTTTGATAAAAGTTGACACGACGTTCAAGCTGCTACTTACATTCTTCATTATCAATCTTTTTACGTCTTTCACTT
>CAZYFO010000053.1:0-2866 GCA_964646955.1 uncultured Bacteroidaceae bacterium
TGCCTGAGATGGTTGAGCAGTTTAATCGCCTTTTTGACAGTCAGCATAATCGTGATGAGCGTAGAAATGTGTTGTATTCGATTTATGAAACGCTTCCGAAAATCTCAATCGATTACGGCTTGTTGGAAAAAGCGGAGAATGTGTATATGGCACTCAGTTCATTCGGCTGGAATGATATAGAGAGTTGGGATTTGTTGTATGATTGTCGGGAAAAAGATGATAAGAACAATGTGCTTGGAGCGGAAAATGTTCAGGCATATGACTGCAAAGGTAATTTGCTGATTGAGAATAATAATAAAAAGTTGGTAGTTCTTGATAATTTGAATGATTATCTGATTGTTGATACGGAAGATGTTTTAGTAATTTGCCGTAGAGATAATGAAGCTGATTTTAAAAAATATGTCAATGATGCGATGATAAAGCATGGAAACAAGTTTGTATGATGTTTTTTATTAATCAAAGTGCAGAAAAATAAGAGGGTGATTGTTCAATCATCCTCTTATTTTTCTGCTCTCCCTCTTGGACTTGAACCAAGGACCCTCTGATTAACAGTCAGATGCTCTAACCGACTGAGCTAAGGAAGAATTTTCTTCATTATCGGGATGTGTTCCCTCAAACGCGGTGCAAATTTACCGCCTTTTTTCAAATATACAATACCCCGTGAGAAAAATTTTTGAATAAAAATCATTTTCCTGATATTTAAGTGAAGATACAAATATTATTTTCTAAATAAACTGGTTCGAAAATTAGTTAAATCATATATGTAATGTCACTGAGTAAGAATTGAATGATTAACTTCGCAGACAGTTAAACTAAAGTGTCTTATGAACCTCATAAAATATTTGAAGAGAGTATCAGTTTTTTCGTTAGCATTAGTAGTCTTGACAAGTGCCAAGTCATCCGACAACAATTTCGAGATATCTAAGAACCTTGATATTTTTCATGGTATATTCAGAGAACTTGATATGTATTATGTGGATTCCATTGATGCGGAGAAGATTATTGGAGTGGGTATCGACGCAATGTTGGCTGCATTGGATCCATATACCGACTATTACAGAGAGGCTGATCAGAACGAGCTAAAAATGATGACTACAGGAAAGTATGCAGGTATTGGAGCTATTATCAGGCAGTATAAAGAGAAGGATTATATCTCGATAGAGGAACCCTATGAGGGGATGCCTGCGGCAAAATACGGCTTAAAGGCAGGCGATCTGATTCTTGCGATTGATGGCGTTAGCATGAAAGGGAAGTCATCCAGCGAAGTCAGTAATAATTTACGTGGAGAGCCTGATAGTAAGTTTACAATTACTGTGAAAAGGTTGGGATTCTCTGATTCTTTGAATTTTGAGATAACTCGTAGTATAATCGCTATGCCGGCTGTTCCTTATTATGGCATACATAAAGGTGTTGGATATATTGTTTTGGATTCGTTTACCGAGAATTGTTCTCGTGATCTGAGAAAAGCAATTCTCGAATTGAAGGCTAAAGGTGCTAAGAGTTTAGTGCTTGATTTGCGTGGTAACGGTGGTGGTCTTCTTCAGGAGGCTGTGGATGTTGTAGGTCTTTTTGTACCTAAGGGCACTTCTGTTGTTGAAACTAAGGGGAAGATTGCTCAAGCATCAAGGGTCTATTCTACAAGACGTGACCCATTGGACTCAAAAATACCACTGGTGGTACTAGTGGATGAGTCTTCTGCGTCGGCTTCCGAAATAGTTTCGGGTTCACTTCAAGATTTGGATAGAGCTGTTATCGTTGGTACACGTACATTTGGAAAGGGCTTGGTTCAAGTGACTAGAAGTCTTCCTTATGATGGCACTTTGAAAGTTACTACATCCAAGTACTATATTCCGAGCGGGCGTTGTATTCAAGAGGTAGATTATTCATCACGCGATAAAAACGGAAATGCTCAAAATGTCCCAGACAGTCTGATTCATGTTTACAAGACTGCCTCAGGCCGTTTGGTTAAAGATGGAGGCGGTATTCGTCCTGATGTAGGGTGCAAACTGGATACGATGCCGGATATTCTTTATTATTTGTCCACTGATGTTACATTGTTTAATTTCGTGAATGAGTTTTGTGCCAAAAACAATTCGATTGCACCAATGGATGAGTTTGAGGTTTCCGATACTTTGTTTCAAAAATTTTGCGATTATATCCAGGAATCCGGTTTTTCATTTACCAGCAATAGTAGTAAAGCGCTGAAATCCTTGAAGCAGATTGCAGAGATTGAGGGATTATTCGATAAGGCTGCAGGCGATTTCGATGCGTTGGAATTAAAACTTCAATACGACCTTAAGAATGACCTGAATAATTTTGAAGAAGAGATAAAAAAGATGCTTTCAATCAGTATTGCATCTCGCTATTACTATCAGCGCGGAGCAATAGTACAGAGGCTTAAGGATGACATCTTTTTTGATGATGCTGTCTCAATTTTGAGTGACCAGAAAAGATATGAGTCTATTCTGAAACCTTAAGGAGCTATTCTGAATTCGACCCCCTCTTTCTCAATTTTTATTTTTCCCTGTTTTTCCGGAAGGCTAATAAGTGATACTTGATCTGTCTTTACGTCGACTATTAGGAGGCTGCTCTCTTCTGCAAAACGAGTGAAGGATAATGTAATCTCAGAAGCAGGAGTTCCGCTGAATAGTAGACTGTCGTTTACATACAGGTTCATAGGTTCGCCTAAAGTAGTTGCCCCGAGCGTGATTTCGTATCTGTCTCTGTATTTCTGATCTGTTTGGCTTCTGTTTATTTTGAATGCCCACATCAGGAAGATGAATATTATCAAAAATAATAATACCATCATAACGAAAGAACCTAACATGAAGGTCCTATTTGCAAAAGCTGTTTTTTTACCCATTTT
>CAZYFO010000053.1:2966-9491 GCA_964646955.1 uncultured Bacteroidaceae bacterium
CAAAGATAATGCAAACGAGAACAGAAGCCAAGTTTACCCCAGATTATGTCGAGTGCAGCTTATCTTTAGATTACGAATCAAAGTTACTTTTTTTCTTGCAGAAGTCGGAATAAATTGCGAAAATTGCAGAATACTTTTAAAATGAAAAATAAAATGAAGTTTTCAAGAATTATTCTTTTAGTGGCTCTTGCCCTGACTACTGTCGGCGCAAAAGCAGCTCCCGATCCAAATTTTCACATCTACATCTGTATAGGTCAGTCCAATATGGAGGGCAATGCAAGAGGACTGGAAGCTCAGGATTTGAAAGTCAATCCACGTTTTGTTACTCTACAGGCAGTCGATTGTGGAGAAAATAAGGCCGGTGTATGGCGTACTGCTGTTCCTCCATTGGCCCGTTGTAATACAGGTCTGACACCTGCAGATTATTTTGGACGCTCGATGGTTGATGCTCTTCCGGAGGATGTTAAAGTAGGCGTTGTTATGGTTGCTGTTGCCGGTTGCTCAATTGATCTCTTCGACAAAGATAAGTTTGAAGGATATATTGGCTCTCAAGCAGGTTGGATGAAGAATATTGTTAACGAATATGGTGGTAACCCTTATGCCAAATTGATTGAACTGTGTAAAATAGCTCAGAAGGATGGTGTTATCAAAGGAATTTTGCTTCACCAGGGTGAGACAAACACAAATGATGAAAACTGGCCTGCCAATGTGAAGAAGGTATATGATAATATATTGGCAGATTTGAATTTGGAACCGGCTTCAATTCCTCTTTTGGCAGGTGAAGTAGTTTCTGCTGATAAGAGGGGTGCATGTGCTTCACATAACAATGTTATTCAGAAACTTCCTGCTACACTTCCACAAGCACTTGTCGTTCCTGCTTACGGATGTGATTGTGCAGGAGATCGTCTGCATTTCAGTTTAAAGGGATACAGAGAGTTAGGCCGCAGATATGCAGCTCGTATGCTTTCATACATGGGTTACTAATAGTAGATATTAATATAGTTGAAACAATAGAGCGGAGGCGGTTGCTGTCTTCGCACTATTGTTTCTGTGAATGCTCTTTCATAGAAAAATAATATAAAACTTGCATTATTGATTATTATATTCTACCTTTGCGTTGAATTGATGATGAAGTGAGGGGCTGAGAAGCCTCTTTTTTCATTATTAAGGTCAGTTTTATATATTAATTTTTATTCTACATGATTGATAAACAATCGATTATTGACTTAACGAAACAGTGGATTGAAAACAAGAAAAACTATTTTCTTGTGGATGTAGACGTCACGAAAGACAATCGTGTCGTTGTAGATATTGACCAATCGGAGGGAGTTTGGATTGATGATTGTGTTGAATTGAGCCGGTTTCTCGAATCTAACCTTAGCCGTGATGTTGAGGATTATGAGTTGGAAGTAGGCTCAGCCGGTATAGGCCAGCCATTTAAGGTACTTCAGCAATATATTAATCATGTAGGACATGAAGTTGAGGTGTTGCCAAACAGCGGAACAAAGATCAAAGGGATTCTGAAATCTGCTGATGAGAATGGTTTTGTTCTTCAGGCCAAACAAAAACAGGTTGTTGAAGGATCAAAACGTGCCAAGATGGTGGAAGTGGAACTTCCGTTTAAATACAGTGAGATAAAATATACAAAATACGTAATAAGCTTAAAGTAAGATGGCTAATAAAGCAGAGACTATCACCCTGGTCGATACGTTTCAGGAGTTCAAGGAACTGAAGAATATAGACCGTATGACAATGGTTAGTGTTCTTGAAGAAAGTTTCCGTAGTGTCATTTCAAAGATGTTCGGAACTGACGAGAATTATTCGGTTATTGTCAACCCGGACAAGGGAGACTGTGAAATACAGCGTTCAAGAATGGTTGTTGAAGATAAAGAGCTGACCGATTCGAATACTCAGATTTCACTCAGTGAAGCAAAGTTGATAGATTCGGATTATGAAGTTGGAGAGGAGGTTTCCGAACATGTGGATTTTTCAAAATTCGGTCGCAGAGCTATTTTGAATTTACGTCAGACATTAGCCTCAAAGATCTTGGAGCTGGAAAAGGACAGTATATACAATAAGTATCTGGAAAAAGTAGGTAATGTTGTTACCGCTGAGGTTTATCAGATATGGAAGAAGGAAATACTGCTTCTCGATGAAGAGGGTAATGAACTTTTACTGCCTAAGACGGAGCAGATTCCAAGTGATTTCTTCCGTAAGGGTGAGACTGTTCGTGCTGTGGTTGATCGAGTTGACAATGTGAACAATCCGAAGATTATGTTGAGCCGTACTTCTCCAGTATTCTTGCAACGTCTGTTTGAACAGGAGGTTCCTGAAATAGGTGACGGTCTGATTACTATAAAGAAGATTGCACGTATTCCCGGTGAGAGGGCTAAAATTGCGGTTGAGTCTTATGATGATCGCATAGATCCTGTCGGCGCTTGTGTCGGAGTTCAAGGGTCGCGTATTCACGGTATCGTTCGTGAACTTCGCAACGAGAATATTGATGTGATAAACTATACTTCAAATTTGGAACTTTTCATCAAGCGTGCTCTGAATCCTGCCAAGGTTTCGGATATTAAGATTGATGAAGAGAATCACCGTGCTGAGGTATATTTGAAACAGGATCAGGTTTCATTAGCTATCGGAAAGAACGGCTTGAATATTAAGTTAGCCAGTAAGTTGACTGAATATACTATTGAGGTATATCGTGAGATAGAGACCGATTCAGCTGAAGAAGATGTTTATTTGGACGATTTCCGCGGCGATATTGAAGATTGGATTATTGATGCCATGCACGATGCCGGATTCGATACTGCAAAAGCTGTACTGCGTGCACCACGTGCTATGTTGACTGATAATGTGGATCTCGAAGAGGAACAGGTTGATGACATATTGTCTGTACTTGCTTCGGAGTTTGCTGAAGAAGAGGAATTTAAGAAGTTTCTTAAGAACTAAATTCAAGAGATATTATTTATAGATGGCGATAAGAATAGGTAAGATAACAAGAGAATTGAATGTGGGTTCTTCGACGCTCGTCGAATATCTTCACAAGAAAGGCTTTGATGACGTGAAGGATGACCTGAACCAGAAGCTAACGGACGATCAGTGTAATTTATTGATTGCTGAATTCAGTCAGGATAAGTCCCTTCGCGAAGAGGCAAAAAAAATGGTTCAGGACAGACAGTCCAAGTCACGTGTTTCTGATGATGATATGCGTGAGGAAACTGCCGGCAAGACTCCTTCTGAGGATTCTTTTAATGATACCATTAAAATTGATATAGAGCCTATAATCAAGCTTAAACCTGTTGGAAGAATTCAATTGGAAGGGGCTGGAACCAGAATCATTCTTGAAAAGCCGATTGAAAAGCCGGTTGAGAAGCCAATTGAAAAACCGGTCGAAGAAAAGCCTGTTGCACAAAAGGTGGAATCGGTTAAGATTGAATCCTCTATTGAGACAGTGGAATCAAAACTTGTTGCAACTAAACCTATTGAGATAAAGGAAGAAGTGAAATCACATGTACAGCCAGTTAAAACCAAATCTGATGAGAAGATTGAGAGACCGACTGAACAATCTGTTGAGAAATCGATGGATAAAGTTGCAGATAAACCAGTAATAAATCAAGTTGAGAAGCCGACCACCAAGAATGTTGAGGCTGAGAAAAAATATATGCATAAGCAGGATCAATTCAAAGCTAAAAATGAGGCTTCCAAGTCTGAAGTTACGCAGCAAGCTGTAAAGAGAGTAGAAAAACCTCTTGCTCCTAAACCGGTAGAAAAGGTTGAGACATCAAAACCTGTCGAATCTGCTCAGTCCGGTTCAGAAGATGTCGAATTGTTTAAATTGAGCGTTCCAGATGCTGGATTGAAAATAAAGACCATAGGTAAGATTGATTTAAGCGCCATCAATCAATCTACCCGTCCTAAGAAGAAGTCCAAAGAGGAGAAAAAGAAGGAACGTGAGGCTAAAGAACAACAGCGTATACAACAGCGCCAGCAATATAAGGATTCTATCATTAAGGAGATAAGCAGTAAACCGGGTAATGAGAATTCTCAGGGAGGAATTGCCCGTAAGAAGACTCGTGTGCGTATCTTTAATGAGAAGGTCGATCTTACAAAGACAGAGGGCTATTCCCATTCTGCAAATAAGAATAAGAATTACAGACAAGGTCCTCAAGGCGGTCCCCAGGGTGTAAATAAAGCTCCCGCAACTGCTCCGAGTAATAATGCAAATCGCCCGGGTGCTCCGAAACCTGCAAATCAGGCTCCAGGCCAGAATAATAATGCTCCGAAGGGCGGAAATAATAACCATCGTCGTCAGTTTACAAAACAGGATAAGATGGAGATTAAATCTGATGATATAAATCGTCAGATAAAGGATTCGTTCTTCAAACAGTCAAAAGGTAAGAATAAGTCATCCAAGTACCGTCGTGATAAGCGTGAGGCAGCTCAGATACGTCAGCAGGAGATTCTGGAACAAGAGATGTCAGATAGCAAGATATTGAAATTGACGGAATTTGTTACCGCCAATGAATTGGCTACTATGATGAACATATCCGTTACTCAGGTAATATCTACATGTATGAATGTAGGTATGATGGTTTCCATCAATCAACGTTTGGATGCCGATACTATAAATATTGTTGCCGAAGAATTCGGATTTCAGACGGAATATGTAAGTGCCGAGGTTGCTCAGGCTATTTCAGAGGAGGAGGATAAAGAAGAGGATCTGGTTTCTCGTGCACCTATCGTAACGGTTATGGGACATGTGGATCATGGTAAGACTTCTCTTCTTGACTATATACGTAAGGCTAATGTTATTGCAGGTGAGGCCGGTGGTATCACCCAGCACATTGGTGCTTATAATGTAAAAATGGATGATAAAAGAAGGATTACGTTCCTTGATACACCGGGCCATGAGGCGTTTACTGCAATGCGTGCCCGCGGCGCTCAGGTTACAGATATCGTAATTGTAATAGTTGCGGCAGACGATAATGTCATGCCTCAGACCAAGGAGGCTATTGCACATGCTACGGCAGCAGGTGTGCCTATTGTATTTGCAATAAACAAGGTGGATAAACCATCGGCTGATCCGGAACGCATAAAACAGGAATTGGCTCAGTTGAACTTCCTTGTGGAGGATTGGGGTGGTAAATATCAGTCTCAGGATATCTCTGCTAAGAAGGGTCAGGGTGTACCGGAGTTGATGGAGAAGGTTCTTCTTGAAGCTGAAATGCTGAATCTCAGAGCTAATCCTAATCGTAATGCTATTGGTACAATCATTGAGTCCTCACTTGACAAGGGTAGGGGCTACATAGCTACAGTATTAGTATCTAATGGTACTCTTAAGATTGGAGATATAGTTATTGCCGGGACTTCGTGGGGTAAGGTTAAGGCTATGTTCAATGAACGTAATCAACGTGTGAAATCGGCGGCTCCTTCGGAACCTGTCTTGATATTGGGTTTGAATGGTGCTCCTCAGGCCGGTGTTTCTTTCCATGTCGTTGAATCTGAACGTGAGGCTCGTGAGATAACCGGAAAACGTGAGCAGTTACAGCGTGAACAAGGTATACGTACCACTACGACTCTTACTCTCGATGAATTGGGACGCCGTATCAAGATGGGCGACTTCCATGAACTCAATCTTATCGTCAAAGCCGATGTGGATGGTTCCATCGAGGCTCTAAGCGACTCGTTGATTAAACTTTCAACACCTCAGATACAGGTTAATGTTATTCACAAGGCTGTCGGTGCCATCTCTGAGAGTGATGTCAGTTTGGCAGCCGCATCAAATGCCATTATCATCGGTTTTGATGTCCGTCCTTCAGGCAGTGCTAAGCGTTTGGCAGAACAAGAGAGTGTGGATATCCGCATTTATTCTGTAATATATGATGCAATTGATGAGGTCAAGGCTGCTATGGAAGGCCTTCTGGCTCCAAAGATAAAGGAGGTTGTGACCTCAACCGTAGAGATTATGGAGGTTTTCCATGTGTCGAAGGTTGGCATGGTTGCCGGTTGTCGTGTGCGTGACGGTAAGGTCTCCAGAAATGACAAGGCGCGTGTCATACGTGACGGCATTGTTATCCATAAAGGCGACATACAAGCTCTGAAACGTTTCAAGGATGACGTGAAAGAGGTTGCATCAGGTTTGGAGTGTGGTATGAGTTTAGTCGGTTTCAATGATATGAAAACCGGCGATATGATTGAAACCTACACTCAGACTGAGGTTAAGCAGACACTATAATTTTTAAAATATGAATGTCCTTCTTTCAACTCAGTTGAACGTATTGGATTTCATCATATTGGCGGTACTTATTTCCGGTTTTGTGATGGGTTTGATAAAGGGCGTAATAAAGCAAGCCTTCGCTCTAGGAGGCTTGCTTTGTGGATTGATTATCGGTTCATTGGTATATAGACCTGTTTCTGTTTTTTTGCAGAACGCAGTAAAAATGTCCGATAATGTAGCCCAGGTGGTTGCCTTTTTATTGATATTGTTGGCTGTACCAATTGCATTTTTAATCTTGGGAA
>CAZYFO010000053.1:9591-12037 GCA_964646955.1 uncultured Bacteroidaceae bacterium
AAATATAGGTATGGCTTCACTACCGATGTACATACCGAGATTTTCGACCGCGGTCTTAACGAGAATACTGTTCGTATGATATCGTCCAAAAAAGGTGAACCGGAGTGGATGCTTGAGTTCCGTTTGAAGGCGTATAATCATTGGCTTACTATGCAGATGCCTCAGTGGGCTCATCTGACTATTCCGCATATTGATTATCAGAATATATCATATTATGCTGATCCTACGGTGAAGAAAGACGGCCCGAAGTCTTTGGATGAGATTGATCCTCAGGTAATGAAGACTTTTGACAAGTTGGGAATTCCGCTTGAAGAGAGACTTGCGCTGAGTGGTGGTGTGGCTGTAGATGCAGTCATGGACTCTGTCTCAGTGAAGACGACCTTTAAAGCGAAGCTGGCAGAGAAGGGTATAATATTTTGTGCTATCAGTGAGGCCATCAGGAATCATCCGGATTTGGTGAAACGTTATTTGGGCTCTGTTGTAAACTATAGGGATAATTTTTTTGCTGCTCTTAACTCGGCGGTCTTCAGTGATGGCTCTTTTGTTTATATTCCCAAGGGAGTACGTTGCCCGATGGAACTATCCACTTACTTTAGAATCAATGCGGCCAATACGGGTCAATTTGAACGCACTTTGATCATTGCCGATGATGATAGTTATGTCTCCTATCTGGAAGGCTGTACCGCTCCAATGCGTGATGAGAATCAGCTTCATGCTGCTATCGTTGAGATTATTGTTTTGGATAGGGCGGAGGTAAAGTATAGTACCGTTCAGAATTGGTACCCCGGAGATGAGCAAGGTAAGGGTGGCGTGTATAACTTTGTTACAAAACGCGGTCATCTGCGAGGTGTGAACAGCAAACTATCATGGACACAGGTAGAGACCGGTTCAGCCATAACATGGAAATATCCGAGCTGCGTTTTGAGCGGTGATGGAGCACAAGGTGAATTTTACTCTGTGGCTTTGACCAACAATTATCAGCAGGCCGATACCGGTACCAAAATGATTCATCTGGGTAGAAACACCAAAAGTACTATCATAAGTAAAGGTATCTCTGCCGGACATAGTCAGAACTCATATCGCGGATTGGTGCGTGTAGGTGAGAATGCGGATGGTGCACGCAACTACAGTCAGTGTGATTCTCTATTGTTGGGAAGTGAGTGCGGAGCACATACATTTCCCTATATGGATATACATAATGAGAGTGCGATAGTGGAACACGAAGCCACTACATCGAAAATATCAGAAGACCAGCTGTTTTATT
Organism: uncultured Bacteroidaceae bacterium; assembly: GCA_964646955.1. Taxonomy (GTDB): domain Bacteria; phylum Bacteroidota; class Bacteroidia; order Bacteroidales; family Bacteroidaceae; genus Colenecus. Next base: position 10,856 of record CAZYFO010000053.1, read on the forward strand.
GTAATCAGCGTGGAATTCCTATGGAAGAGGCCATTGGCCTCATTGTTAACGGATATGCGAAAGAGGTGTTGAACAAACTTCCAATGGAGTTTGCTGTTGAAGCACAAAGACTGCTTTCGCTATCGCTTGAAAATACTGTTGGATAAATTGGCAAAACTATGTTGACAATAGACAATTTACATGCTACCATTAATGGTAATGAGATATTGAAGGGCATTAACCTTCAGGTCAATCCGGGTGAGATTCATGCTATCATGGGTCCCAATGGATCGGGGAAAAGTACTTTAAGTAATGTGTTGGTGGGGCACCCCAACTATATCGTTACAGAGGGTTCTGTGACGTTTAAAGGTAAAAATCTTTTGGAGATGCCTGTTGAGATACGTAGTCATGAAGGTGTTTTCATGTCTTTCCAGTATCCGGTTGAAATTCCCGGAGTAAGTATGACCAATTTTATGCGTACTGCTATCAATGAGAAGCGTAAATATCAGGGGTTGCCTGTAATTCCTCCTTCGGATTTTCTTAAACTGATGAAATCTAAACGCGACCTTGTGAAACTTGATGCCGGGTTTATGAATCGTTCTGTCAATGAGGGATTCAGTGGTGGTGAAAAGAAACGTAATGAGATATTTCAGATGGCTATGCTGGAACCATTTCTGAGTATTCTTGACGAAACCGATTCCGGATTGGATATAGATGCTTTACGTATTGTTGCTGACGGAGTCAATAGTTTGAAGACTCCGGATACAGCTGCAATAGTAATCACTCACTACCAGCGTCTGCTGGATTATATCAAGCCTGATGTGGTACATGTGCTTTACAAAGGTAGAATAATTAAAACAGCCGGTCCTCAGTTGGCTCTTGAGTTGGAGGGACGCGGTTATGATTGGGTAATTCGTGAATTTGAGGAGTCTGCAAAGTGATAGAAGATAGCTATATAGAAATCTTCCGTGAAAACAGGAAGAAGATAGACGCCGGTTCTTCGGACGTAATGAATGGTGTGCGTGATGCGGCATTCGACTGTTTCCTAAGAAACGGTCTGCCTGACAAACGCCAGGAGCATTACCTGCATACTGACGTTGCTGAATGGTTTGCTCCCAATTGGGGTATTAATCTGCACAGTGTTAATAATCCTATTCAAATTGCAGAATCGTTCCGTTGTAATGTTCCAAATCTTAGTACAAA
>CAZYFO010000054.1:0-11967 GCA_964646955.1 uncultured Bacteroidaceae bacterium
CATTTAAAAAATCACTCTTCTGAATTTTATCTTTTTGAATTGTTGGGCTATATTTGAGTAACAGCAGTTTTGAAAAAACACTTGTTATTGATTGCTGTTTTATTGAATTAGTTTTGGAATTGTAAGTACTATTGTTGAAGAATTTAAAGATTACGACTATGGAAAAGAAAATTGCAGATTACATCAGTAGAATCGAGATTGAATCTATGTGGGGACGAAAACACATTGTTTGGGATTTACGTCCTGATGTTAATATTCTTAGTGGAGTGAATGGTGTAGGTAAAAGTACAATAATCAATTCAACAATCGACAAATTAGATTATATGGATGGTGGGGAAATAGGCAATCATGCCGATTTGGGTGTCAACTTTGGGTTTTCTCCTTCCGATGCTAATTGTGTTAGATATGACGTAATTAGAAGTATTGATCGTCCTTTGATGCGTAGTAATTTACTGGAAAAGATGTCCGATAAAAATGTGGTGTCGGAATTGGATTGGCAATTATATAGATTACAACGAAGATATTTGGATTATCAAGTGAATATCGGTAACAGGACTATTGAGCTGCTTTCTTCTGATGATGAAGATAAAATCAAACAGGCAAAAAACGTTTCAAGTCCGAAGATCCAATTTCTGGATTTCGTAGATGAGATGTTCTTATGCACTCGAAAAAAGATAGTGAGAAACAGCAATGAGATTTTATTTGAACAAGAGGGTGAGGTTCTTCTTCCCTATAGTCTGTCTTCTGGTGAAAAACAGATGTTGGTTATATTGTTGACTACACTTGTTCAAGACATGCAGCATTGTGTGCTTTTTATGGATGAGCCGGAGATCTCATTACATATTGAATGGCAACAACAACTTATAAGTCGTGTTCGTGCCATGAATCCTAATGTTCAAATAATTTTGACTACTCATTCTCCTGCTGTCGTGATGGATGGCTGGATGGACGCTGTTACTGAAGTGGATGATATAACAATAAAGTGATCTGTTATGATAAAACTATTAGATAATGTTACTTCCGATTGGATTGATGCGGCGAACAGACTGTTGCCCGGTCGGAAGGTTGGCAGGATAATAGCATATGTGGAGAGTTATGAGGATGTGGCGTTTTGGAGATTGTTACTTGATGAATTCGAAACGGAGGATCGTTATTTCCAGATTATGCTACCGTCCAAGTTCGATTTAACAAAGGGTAAGAAATCCGCATTAAAAGCGTGTTTGAATAAGTCCGCATATGGGAATCATCTGATTGCTTGTGTGGATAGTGATTACGATTATCTTCTTCAAGGCTCAACCTTTACCTCAAAAGAGATGCTGAGTAACCCATTTATTATTCAGACATATGCTTATGCTATTGAGAATTATCAGAGTTTCTCCTCCAGCTTACATCAGATTTGTGTTCAATGCACTTTAAATGATAGAAGAATAGTGGATTTTGAGTTGTTTATGGAGTATTATTCCAAGATAGTTTTTCCACTTTTTGTTTGGAATATCTGGTTTTATAGAAATAAACTGCATAACAAGTTCAGTATGCAGGAACTAAGCAATGAAATCAAAATAAGGTCTATAGATGTGAATCATCCCGAATACGCACTGGAATACTTGGCAGATAGGGTTAGAAGAAAGATAAGATGGTTGGAGAAATATTATTCAAGTGCTATAGATGATGTGGAACAATTAAAGGGTGAACTAAGATCATTGGGAGTGGAAGATGATAATACATATCTGTTCTTGCAGGGACATAATTTAATAGATAATGTTATTATGAAGTTACTGGTTCCTGTCTGTATGTCATTACGCTCAGAGAGGGAAAATGAAATCAGAAGACTGGCAGTTCATAGCGAACAGTACCAAAATGAGTTAAGTGCATACCAACACAGTCAAATGAGTATTGAAGAGGCAATACGTAAGAATACCCATTATAGGGACTGTAAATTGTATAAGAAGATGAAGGATGCGGTAATGAACCTGATAAAAAAGATTTCATAAAAGTTGTTCCAAAGTTTCTACAGCAAACTTTGGAACATTTTTTTTATCCTAACGATATTTCCAAAAAGAGGGAATTGTAATTATAAGAACTGAAAAGATTTCAAGACGTCCTATAAGCATTAGTAGTGAACCATACCATTTACATATAGTAGGCAGATCTCCCCAGGGTGTTTCTGTGCCAAGACTTCCTATCGCAAATCCCGTATTGCCGATAAATGAAACAGTGGCTCCGTAGGAATCTGTGAAGTTGACTCCCATTATCATAAAGAAAAGCCAGCTTATTAATATGAGCCCAAGATAGAAAATCGTGAATGCCAAGACTGTCTGTTTTGTAGATTGAGGAACAACCTTTCCGTTGATTCGAATTGGTAATATTGCATTTGGGTGTATGATTCTATGAAACTCATTTCGTAATGTCTTAAACAGAATGGCTGTTCTGATGCTTTTCATTCCACCTGTTGTTGAACCGGCACAACCACCCATATACATACAAAAACCCAACAACATCCATACAGAAGGCGGCCAAATAGTATAGTTGGTATTTGTGAATCCGGTAGAAGTAATAGCGGAAACAACCTGGAATAGAGAGTGTCTTAATGATTCTTCAACTCCCTCATTTGTGCCGACAAATATTCCAATGCCGACAAGAAGAACCATTAGACATGTAGTTAATAGATACCAATTGAATTCAGTATCAAGGAACATCTTTTTAATCTTTCCTTTGAAAAGTAGGAAGAATAGAAGGCCGAAATTTATTCCTGAAAGGAACATGAACAATGTGATTACATATTCAATTTTTGGAGATTGAAAATATGCAACGCTTGTGTTTCTGGTTGAGTATCCACCTGTAGAGATGGTTGAAAAGGCATGATTTATGGAATCGAATATTCCCATCCCACAAACTTCTAAAGAAATAATACATGCTATTGTAAGTACCGCATAGACGAAAAGGATCCAACGTCCACTAACGCTGATTCGTGGGTGAAGCTTTCCATGAGTAGGCCCCGTTGCTTCTGCAGCGAATAGCTGTACATCTCCAACACCGAATATTGGCAAAACTGCAACTGTAAAGAAAACAATACCTAAACCTCCAATCCACTGAGTCAAGCTTCGCCAGAAGAGCAAACCATGCGGCATAACTTCAATGTTTCTTATTATGCTCGCTCCAGTTGTAGTAAAACCGGACATGGTCTCGAAGAATGCATCGGTGTAGGAAGAAATATGACCACTAATGAAATATGGTAAAGCTCCGAAAATTGAGAATACTATCCAACTTGCAGTAACGACGATATAACCGTCACGGCGCGATAAAGGATTGTCTTTTGATCTTCTGCCTCCTATAACCAATAATAATTCACCGATACAGGCAGTTATCAAAGATGATGATAAAAATGCGAAGAAATCAGCTTCATGGAAATACAATGGTAAAAAGGAACAAACAAATAAAATACATGCTTCAATCATAAGCAGTATTCCTATTATTCTGTTTATGTTCCTATAGTGTATCAATTGAAATATTTCTCTATTGATTTTATCATACCTTCCAAACAGAAGACAACCACATGGTCGTTCTCAATTATTTTTGTGTTTCCGGAAACAAGTATCGCTTCTTTGTCTCTTATTAGACCTCCGATAGTTACGCCCCTCGGGAATTTGATATCTTTAATCTGAGAACGAGTAATTTTTGACCCCGCTTTTACATTGAACTCAGCTACATCGGCATTCGCGAAGGTGAGGCATTTGACATTAGATACATCTGCATCCAGCATCATCTGATATATATGACTGGCTGCTATCTTCTTCTTGTTGATTACTGTTCCGATATCCAGCTTCTCAGCCATATTTATGTAATCTATATTCTCAACCTCAGCAATAGTCTTTGTCACTCCTAGTCTCTTTGCCGCCAGACAAGCCAATATGTTTGTTTCCGAACTGTCTGTCAGGGCAACAAAAGCTTCAGTATGGGATATACCCTCACTGGCAAGAAGACTTAAATCGCGACCGTCGCCATTGATTATCATTACTTTGTCGTCGACAAGTTCTGTAAGACGGTTACAGCGGTTCAAATCGCTCTCAATTATCTTCAGGTTCATGTACTCGGGTGCCATTTGTGAGGCACGTACCGCAATTCGGCTGCCACCCATGATAATGACATCTCTTACATCAGGAAGTTCCTGTTTGCCTGCTATTTTTCTGATGTATGGTATATGTCTTTTCATAGACATAAAATAGACCAGATCTCCAGCTTTAACAGTATCATTACCTCCAGGTATTATAGTTTCTCCTTCACGCAGTATTGCAACAATATGATAAGGTAAATCTGTTCCAAGAGAATATAAAGGTACATCTAGAATTTCTGCATTGTCACGGATCTTAATTCCCATCATAATAAGTGCACCGCCGGCAAACTCCCACCATTGACGAATCCAGCTTAGCTTCATACCATCCACAATATCTTTTGCGGCTAATAACTCAGGGTAGATCAGAGAATCTACGCCGCTCTGGACGAAAAGCTCTTTATTTTTCGGAAGAAGATATTCGTAATTGTCAATACGAGCTACAGTTTTCTTGGCGCCGAGATGATGAGCAAGCTGACAGGAGATCAAGTTGCGGCTCTCTTCGGGAGTAACAGCAACGAACAAATCAGCCTTGTCGGCACCTGCATCTTTTAAGTCCGAAATGGATATAGGTGAAGCTACAACGGTTAGCAAGTCGAAGTTTGAATCCAGCTTGTTTAGTTTTTCTTCATCCTCGTCTAGCAGGGTGATGTCTTGATTTTCACCGGATAACAACTTTGCCAAGTGAGTGCCTACATTTCCTGCTCCAGCAATAATTATTCTCATTTTTCAGTCTCCTTCTGTTTTTTAATTAAAATATCCAAGGCGCGAATAATAGCATCTTTGTCAAGATTGCATAGATGTAGTAATTGAGGGGTAGAACCATGTTCGACAAATTGGTCCGGCAATCCTAAACGCTTTATCTCCGGATGAAAATCATTTTCCATCATATATTCCATGACTGCGCTTCCCAAACCTCCTGTAGTTACTCCGTTTTCAATAGTGATAATACTTTTGAATTGAGTACCGGCAATATGCAAGATCTCTGAGTCAATGGGTTTCAGAAAACGCATATCAAAGAGTGCTATACTATATCCTTTATTGATTTCTTCCCATTTATTTATTGCACTTTCCGCCAAATTTCCAATTGGTCCTATAGATAGAATCGCAACATCCTTGCCGTCATGAATCTTTCGACCCTTACCGACTACGATAGGCTCAAAAGGTTTCTTCCAATCAGTAATCACACCACTTCCTCGCGGATACCTGATGACAAATGGACCTTGTTCCGGTAACTGTGAGGTGTACATCATATTTCTTAATTCTATTTCATCGTATGGAGATGCTATGGTAAGATTGGGAATCGGCCTCAAGAATGCCAGGTCAAAAGCTCCGTGATGTGTCGGTCCGTCTTCTCCTACTAATCCGGCGCGGTCCAAACAGAGAACTACATTTAGTTTCTGGATGGCTACATCATGAATCACATTGTCATAGGCACGCTGCATAAATGAAGAATAAATATTACAGAAAGGAATCATACCTTCCTTGGCAAGACCACCGGAAAATGTGACTGCGTGTCCTTCGGCAATACCTACATCGAAACATCGATTAGGATACTCTTTCATGGCAATATCTATACCACATCCTAAAGGCATGGCGGGAGTTATGCCGATTATTTTTTTATTATTCTCCATTAACTCAGCAAGAGTATAACCGAAAACATCCTGAAATTGTGGTGGAAGTCCGTCTCCGTTTTTTACCAATCTTTCTCCAGTATCTTTGTCAAAAAGCCCAGGTGCATGCCAAATGGCAGAATCCTTCTCTGCAGGCTCAAAACCCTTACCCTTTATGGTCTTGATATGTAATAATTTCGGTCCTCGCATATTCTTGATATTATTCAAGACGCGTACTAGGTTCTGTACATTATGACCGTCAATTGGTCCGAAATATCTAATATCAAGTCCTTCGAAGATATTACGTTCATGAGTCAGTTTGGCTTTTAAACGATTATTTCCACGAATAATCCTCCTGCGCCTATCATCATTCATAAATCCTATCATATATAATACTCTTGAAAGATAATATCTGAATATATTATAGGAACGTGAGGTATGTAGATGAGTCAGGTAGTCACGCATCCCACCTACACTCTGTGAGATACTCATTGCATTATCGTTTAGAATGATGAGAAGGTCGTTGTCTGTAACGGAAGCGTTGTTTAGTCCCTCAAAAGCCAAGCCTCCGCTCATGGCACCGTCACCGATGACTGCAACTACCTTGCGATTTTCGTTTCCATTACGCTTGTCGGCAACAGCCATTCCCAAAGCGGCAGAGATAGAATTGGAAGCATGACCACAAGTGAAAGTATCATATTCACTTTCAGATGGAGAAGGAAATGGTTTTAAGCCTTTGAATTTTCTATTAGTATTAAATATGTCTCTTCTTCCGGTAATAATCTTATGTCCATAGGCCTGATGCCCGACATCCCAAACGATTCTGTCGTCAGGAGTATTGAATACATAATGGAGTGCAACGGTAAGTTCGACAGTTCCAAGGCTTGAACCGAAATGACCCGGGTTACGGGACAATTCATCAATTATCATCTGTCTGAGTTCGCTACAAACCTCCTGCAATTCTTCCGTGTTAAGTTTCTTAAGGTCTGCCGGAGAATCAATATTCTTCAATAAATTATGTGATGCGAGACTATCTTTAATCTTTTTCATTAACATAATGCCTTTAATCTGCAAATATATGAAATTATAGAGCTGAACATTGATTTTCTGAGAAAAAAAGGCTTATTTTGCATGTATGTATTATAATAAATGATGGTATACGATATAGAGAAATTGACCCAGATGACTGAAGCAGCCAGATATGGTTTTTGTGAAGCTTCCATCTCTTGGTTACTTACAGACAGCCGTTCTTTGTGCTTTCCGACTGAAACACTGTTCTTTGCCTTGAAGGGGAAAAGAAATGATGGACATAATTATATCAAAGAACTTTACTCTAGAGGTGTAAGGAACTTTGTTGTCAGTACAATGCCCGACAATCTGGAAAATTATCCAGATTCGAATTTTCTGCTTGTCCCGGATACTCTTGTGGCGCTACAGCGTCTTGCAATACAACATCGCAAGAAATTTGATATTCCTGTCATAGGAATTACTGGAAGCAACGGAAAAACGGTGATAAAGGAGTGGTTATATCAAATCTTGGAACCAGATTATGCTGTTACTCGTTCTCCTAAAAGCTACAACTCACAGATAGGAGTTCCTCTATCTGTATGGCTGTTGAATAGCAAGTCGCAGTTGGGCATCTTTGAAGCAGGTATTTCCAAGCCAAACGAGATGCGTTCGCTTTGGAAAATAATAAAACCTTCTATCGGCATAATTACAAATATCGGCTGCGCACATCAAGAAAATTTTTCATCGATGCAGGAAAAGTGTTATGAGAAATTGAAGTTGTTTCAGGACTGTGATGTTATCATTTTCGATGGAGATAATGAACTGATTCAGGATTGTGTCAACAAGTCTGTTATTACTGCACGTGAGATAGCATGGTCTAAGAAAAATAACGAAAAGCCTCTTTTTATTTCCGATATACAAAAGGGAGAGAGTTCTACTCTTATCCACTATGTCTATCTGGGTTTGGATAATAGTTTTACGATACCTTTTATTGATGATGCTTCAATAGAGAACTCCTTGCATTGTCTTGCGGTTGCCACATATTTGATGTTGCCTCCTGATGCGATAAAGGAACGCATGGCCCATCTGGAACCGTGTGCAATGCGTCTTGAGGTGAAGGAGGGAAAACAGGGATGCGTACTAATAAATGACAGTTATAGTTCAGATATATCATCTCTTGGAATAGCTTTGGATTTTATGGCCAGGCGACGCGATGAGAAAGTGAGGAAACGAACTTTGATATTGTCGGATATGTTGCAGACCGGATGGTCTACCAATGAACTTTCCAAGAGAATCCAACAATTGGTTGAGAGTCGTGGAATAAGCAAATTCATTGGTATTGGATATGATGTCTCTCAGACTGCCAAGCAATATGATGTTGAGGAAAAATATTTTTTTTCTACAACTGAGGATTTTTTGGCCTCGGATACAATAAAAGAAATACGTAATGAACTGGTTCTTATTAAAGGTGCAAGAAAATTCCAGTTTGATAGAATAACTGAGAGACTTGAGCTAAAGGTCCATGAGACAATATTGGAAGTGAATCTTCAGGCTATTGCTGATAATCTTGATAGATATAGAGGTATGTTGAAGCCTGAAACCAAAATAGTTTGCATGGTTAAGGCATCCGGATACGGTTCGGGAGCAATAGAGGTTGCTAAAACGCTTCAAGACAGACAGGTGGATTATTTGGCTGTTGCGGTAGCCGATGAGGGATGGGAACTTAGAAAATCAGGTATTCATACAAATATAATGGTAATGAATCCTGAACGAACCTCGTTTAATACCCTATTTGACCAAAAATTGGAACCTGAGATATACAGTTTCCATCTGCTTGAAGAACTTATACGTGCTGCAGAGCATAATGGAATAACAAATTTTCCAATACATATTAAGATTGATACCGGTATGCATCGTTTAGGATTTGTTCCTACGGATATGCCGGAACTTATTAAACGTCTTCAAAAGCAGACTGCATTGGTTCCTTGCTCTATATTCTCGCATTTTGTGGGGAGTGATAGCAGTAAATTCGATGAGTTCTCAAAAATACAGGTTGAACAATTCAATTATGCTGCAGATAATTTGCAGAATGCATTCAAGCATCACATAATTCGTCATATGTGTAATTCGTCTGGGATTGAAAGATTTCCGGAGTATCATTTTGATATGGTTCGACTAGGACTCGGTATTTATGGAACAAACCCCATTAATAACCAACCATTGGAGAATGTTCTTACATTAAGGTCTACCATTCTTCAGATTCGTGACGTTGAAGCGAATGAAACGGTTGGTTACAGTAGAAGAGGATTGCTAACCAGAAAATCTCGAATCGCTTCGATACCGATTGGTTATGCCGATGGATTGAATCGTCATCTAGGTAATGGCAATGCCTATTGCTTGATAAATGGCATGAAAGCTGAATATGTCGGTAATATCTGTATGGATGTATCTATGATAGATGTTACAGACATTGATTGTAAAGAAGGAGATTCTGTGGAAATATTTGGAAAAAATCTGCCTGTACATGTATTATCCGATATTTTAGATACTATTCCTTATGAGATAATATCAAGCATATCAAATAGAGTAAAACGAGTATTTTATTCGGACTAAGAACTAATATTTAACTTAACTAACCAATAATTACTGACCTATGGATTCGAAAATTCGAATTGATTCGAAGATGACCAACTATCGTTGGGTTATGTGCATGATGCTGTTTTTTGCCACAACGGTCAATTATCTTGATCGTCAGGTGCTGTCTTTGACCTATAATGATTTTATAGCACCTGAGTTTCATTGGAATGATGTCACTTATGGCAATATCACCGGATGGTTTTCTCTGTTATATGCCTGTTCCATGCTTTTCATTGGGCGAATTGTTGACAAGCTTGGAACTAAAATGGGATATTTTTGTGCTATTGGAGTATGGTCTTTTGGTGCCTGTATCCATGCCTTCTGTGGTTACGGTACTCAACTGATAACCGGACTTGAAGGGAAAGAGGCTCTTATTTCTGCAACGGGAAACATTGCTTTGGCTGTTTCTACAGTGAGTATGTGGCTGTTCATAATTGCGCGTTTTGTACTGGCAGTTGGAGAATCAGGTAATTTCCCTGCTGCTAATAAGGTAACGGCAGAATATTTTCCAAAAAAAGACAGAGCTTTTGCGACTAGCCTATATAACTCAGGTGCTCAGGTAGGCGCTTTGATAGCGCCTCTTTGTATTCCTATATTGGCAAAAGCATTCGGATGGGAGATGGCTTTCATTGTGATAGGTGCTATCGGTTTTATCTGGATGGGTTTATGGTATTTTATGTATGAAAAACCTGAGAAGAGTAAGCATGTAAATGAAGCGGAGTTGAATTATATCCATTCAGACGATGAGGCCGAGATCTTAGAGAAGAAAAAGATTGAGGATAAAGTGAAGAACGAAAAAACTATTGGCTTTCTCAAGTGTTTCTCATACCGTCAGACTTGGGCATTTGCCGCTGGAAAATTTTTCTCTGATGGAGCGTGGTGGTTCTTCCTATTTTGGATGCCTGTATATTTGAGTTCTGTTTACGGATACTCTTCAGATTCTCCACAAGGACGTTGGGGCATATTTGTGATATATTTCATATGTCTGTTTTCGGTCTTCGGAGGTTATTTACCGACTATTTTTGTAGAAAAAAAAGGAATGCATCCTTTTGTAGGCAGGATGAAATCTATGCTGATATTTGCTTTCTTCCCTCTGTTAACGCTTTTGGCACAACCTCTAGGAAGCATTTCCTTCTGGTTTCCTGTGATTATTGTCGGCATCGCCGGGGCTGCTCATCAGTCTTGGAGTGCCAATCTTTTTTCTACGGTAAGCGATATGTTTCCTCGTAGCACTATTGCTACAATTACCGGTATTGGAGGTATGGCAGGCGGATTGAGTTGTTTCTTATTCAACAAACTATCCGGTATGCTTTTTGTCTATTCTGCCGGCACTACAATGGTGGACGGTACTGCTGTTGAGATGACTAAAGATCTTCTTGCTACTGGAGCACAATATTTGCGTGAACCTATGACCTTCTTAGGATTTGAAGGAAAACCGGCAGGATATTTCATTGTATTCTGTGTTTGCGGTATCTCATATCTAATTGGCTGGACAGTTATGAAGATATTGGTTCCAAAATATAAACCCATTGTTGCTGAGTAATATTAAACCTATATAAATGAAAGTCCGACTCATTTTTGAGCCGGACTTTCTTCATTTTTGGATTTGTAATTGAATGTTTGTACGATATGTTAATGGAGTGAAACCGGTGATCTTTTTGAATATGCGGTTGAAATACGAATAATCATCAATACCAAGGCGATCAGCAATATTTTTAATAGGTATCCTCTCTACAGCTAATAGGAGTTGGGCCTTTTCCACCTTCTTCTTATTTATGTATTTGATGGGAGTAATTCCTACCTCCTCTTTAAACAGCCTAATGAAGTATTCTTTACTTAGACAGGCTGTTGTTGCAAGTATGTCGGTGCTGATGCGATCTCCTAAATGATCGTTTATATAATTCAGCACATGCTGTATTCTGGTGTCGCGATATTCACATTTTATCTGTGAGTATTTGATGAATCGTGACAGAATCTGATATACCAAACCCTGAGATTCAATTTTATCGCATAAGTCCCTTTTCTGATGTGACTCGATATTTTTAAGCAATGTTTTCTCATTGTCATAGAACGACGGATCTGATTTTTTTAATTTACTATCCGGATTCAGAAGGCATAATCTTTCAAATAGATTTAAATCGTATTCATTACCTGATACTTCAAAAGGAAGATTCAGGGTATCTGTGGGAGAAATATTGTTGCCCGGTTCAAAATAGATATGAACGTAATAATGGTCAAAAGCAGAATTGCAGATACAGCTATGTGTGACGAAAGCCGGGATACAATACATTTTGCCGCTTGTTAAGAAATAGTTCCCGTTCGGTAGAAGGACTTCTGCAGAGCCTCTGGTAACATAGTAAAGTCGCATAAACGGACTGTTTACATTTTTCCAGTTCCAATCTCCGTTATGAGTAGCTTTACCAACATTCGTGATTATCGGTTTCATTTTTATGGTTAATAATTGAATTTTGTAGTCGGGCAAATATAAGTATTCTTCTGTTTGGAATACATGAAATTCGAACGCAATGTCAATTTTGTCCAATAATATACATTCTATATCCAATTATTGTACAATCATACGCGATATCTTTGCAAAACAAT
>CAZYFO010000055.1:0-11554 GCA_964646955.1 uncultured Bacteroidaceae bacterium
CGCTTTTTCTCCGATTCTGAGAGAAAACTCAATAACTATACAATCTCATCATATCATTAGTCAATTTCCACATTGTCCCATCATTTTATAAACTCAATCCTAATATTTCAGACAAAAAAAACATTACTTTTGAGCCTTCATAACAGACAAAACGGAATCAATCCAATATGATCAAAAAAGTCCTCAAGTTTATTCTCAAAATAATCATCGCACTAATCTCCTTTAGTGTACTGTTAACATTAGCTTACCGTTGGATTAATCCGCCTGTCACATTAACTATGTTATCCCGTACCATAAAAGACGGTGAGCCTATTAAAAAGGATTGGGTGCCAATAGAAGATATCTCACCTTATATGGTACAGGCTGCTGTAGCTGCGGAAGATAATCTTTTTTTAGTACATAACGGATTTGATGTGGAAGCAATCAAAAGAGCCATCAATCACAACGAAAAGAGCAGACGTATTAGAGGTGGCAGCACAATATCGCAACAAACTGCAAAAAATGTCTTCCTTACGCAGAGTCGTACATGGATAAGAAAAGGGTTGGAAGTATACTTCACCTTCTTAATTGAACAACTATGGCCAAAAGAACGTATCATGGAAGTATATCTGAATGTTATTGAGATGGGACATGGCATTTATGGCGCCGAGGTTGCTTCTCAGGCATATTTTCATAAGTCAGCAAAGAAACTCACCATGAGACAGTCCGCACTAATCACAGCCATATACCCAAATCCAAGAAAAAGGAACCCGGCCAACCCATCCGGCTATGTAAGTGGCAGAGCATCCACAATTGAAAGGCTTATGTATAAGGTAGGTCCGGTTAACTTTGACGATGAAAAAGAGTTGAAGGAAAAGTACAGACTTCAGAAACAGAAAGAGAGAGAGCGCGAGAAAAAGAGAAAAGCACGTGCATCCAAATAGAATTTACTTTATCTTTGAACTTGATAGCCACCTAATAGAAAGACAATACAACTATGATATTCTACTTTTCCGGATGCGGTAACAGCCGTTTCGTTGCCGAAAACATGGCCGAAAGACTAAATGAGACCCTTCTTTTCATTCCGGAAGAAGCTCATAAGAAAACCACATATTACCTGAAGCAGGATGAATCTTTGGGATTTGTCTTTCCTGTTTACGCTTGGGCACCGCCCAATCTCGTATCGGAATTTATACGCGGATTGAAGATCATCGGCAAACCCTCATACACATATATTGTATGTACATATGGTGATGAATGCGGCAAGACTCGGGAAATCCTTTCCGGTACAATGAAAAAAATAGGACTCGTAATGGATGCCTTCTTCGGTGTGCAGATGCCTGAGACCTATATCAACCTGCCCGGATTCAAGCTAGACACCATTGAGAATGAGAAAAAGAAGATAAAGGCTGCCCAGCAACTGTTACCAAGCATATGTAGCCGGATAGAGAATCGTGAAAAAGATATCAATGAGATGACCATTGGACCTATGCCCATACTAAAGAGTTATATTCTGAAACCTCTGTTCTGTGCCACTCTGATTTCTGACAAGCCTTTCAAGGTAGAAGAAAATTGCACGGGCTGTGGTACATGCGCAAAATCCTGTTCGTTTGACAACATCAAATTGGTAAACGGACGTCCTCAATGGCAACATAGCTGTGTAGGTTGTATGAGCTGTTATCACCACTGCCCTACCAATTCCATACACTTCGGAAATGCCACAATTGGCAAAGGCCAATACTATTTCGGACGTAACAAAAAACAATACTAAAACTCTAAGTAAATTACTTCGGAGACCCCCATCTTATTCTGTTTCGTAACATTTTCGTAACAATTCCGTAACGATTTTATTACATTTACAATCTACTTTTGTCACTAGAAAAATGAACTTTATAAACGATGGAAACTATTTATCTTGTAGCTATAGCATTCCTGTTTCTGCTTGCAATTTTCGATTTGACTGTTGGTGTAAGTAACGATGCAGTAAACTTCTTAAATTCGGCCATAGGTGCCAAAGTAGCCAAATTCCGTACGATTATCATTATCGCCGCCATTGGCATCTTCGTGGGAGCTACCATGAGTAATGGGATGATGGATATAGCCCGCCATGGCATACTACGGCCACAAATGTTCGGTTTCAACGAAGTGATGTGCATCTTTCTGGCTGTCATGGTCACTGACGTAGTACTGCTTGATGTCTTCAATACACTTGGCATGCCTACCTCAACCACCGTTTCACTCGTCTTTGAGTTATTGGGAGGTACATTTATATTGGCAATACTGAAAATCGCAGGAGACGAAACAGGCACACTGGGTTTAGGGAACCTCATTAATGCTGAAAAAGCTCTGACGGTAATATTCAGCATCTTCCTATCTGTAGCGATAGCTTTCGTCTTCGGAACTCTGGTTCAGTGGCTTTCCAGAATAATCTTCACTTTCAACTACGTAAAAAACCAGAAATACACAATGGCACTCTTCGGAGGGATAGCCACAACAGCAATACTCTACTTCATACTTATCAAAGGGTTGAAAGGCTCGCCTTTCATTAATGCAGAACTGCAGTCTTGGGTTGATGCACATAACAGAATCTTGACTCTCTATATGTTCATAGGTTCAACGATTCTTATGCAGATACTACATCTGTGTAAGATCAACGTATTGAAGATAGTTGTACTGATGGGAACCTTCGCTTTAGCCTTGGCCTTTGCAGGCAATGACCTGGTAAACTTCATCGGCGTTCCATTGGCCGGACTCTCCGCATTCCAAGATTGGCGTGTCAATGCCACAGGGGACCCAGGTTATCTGATGGGTTCTCTGAGCGAAAGCGCCAAGACCCCCATATTCTACCTTGTTGTTGCTGGTCTTATCATGATATTATCCCTTATGACCAGCAAAAAAGCTCAGAATGTAGTTAAGACATCTGTTGATCTGTCCAGACAGGATGAAGGCGATGAAATGTTCGGCTCATCAACTATGGCACGTTATATTGTCCGCAAGACTTCAAGCATGTCCGACTCAATCTCGTCCATGATACCTGACTCGGTAAAACGCTGGGTAGACAGCCGCTTTCAAAGGGATGAAGCTATTCTGGCTGAAGGTGCAGCATTCGACTTGGTACGTGCCGCAGTCAATCTGGTTCTGGCAGGCATGCTCATCATTATGGGTACCAGCATGAAGCTACCTCTTTCCACTACTTACGTCACCTTTATGGTAGCTATGGGTTCCTCTTTGGCAGACCGTGCCTGGGGGCGTGAAAGTGCAGTTTTCCGTATAACAGGTGTATTGAGTGTCATTGGTGGATGGTTTATCACAGCCGGTGTAGCCTTTGCCGTTTGCGCAATAGTAACTGCCATCATGTATTACGGAGGCACCATTGCCATGGCAATAATGATTGCATTAGTATTCTTTATTCTAATAAAAAGTCATATTAGCTTCCGTCTAAAACAGAAGAAAGAGAGCGAGAACGACCTATTCAACCGCATGATGCGCTCCAAAGATAGAGAAGAGGTATGGCAATTGCTTAACAAGCACATCGATATAAACCAGGCATCTATTTTGAACTATGCGATTGATACATACCCGAAGCTGATAACTGCCTTTATGAATGAGAACCGCAATGATCTGCTTCGTATAAAACGCAGTCTGCGCGATAAGAAAGAGGACGCCAAAAAGATGAACCGTCAGGAGCTTTTAGGTATGCGACGTATCGATGATAACCGCGCTATCGAGTTCAACACATGGTTCTATCTGGGAACTAATAACAGTATGCAGCTCATCTACGGTCTGATACGTATAGTAGATCCCTGCTTTGAGCATGTAGACAATAACTTCAATCCGTTACCTGAGAACTATAAGCCCGAGCTTGAGGAGATAGGAAACGAAGTGGTCTCCTTGATGAATCGTACTCGTGACGCCATAGTAAACAATGATTTCAGCAACATGGATGAAATACGCAATGCTACTGAAAGCCTGCAAAATAAAATATCTGCTACACGAAAGATACAGTTCGCACGTATGCATAGTGAACAATCATCAAATCTTAAGATCTCACTTGTCTATCTGAATCTTCTTCAGGAAAGCCAGGAATTGATGGGCTCATTAAGACATCTGTTACGCGCAAACTCCAAGTTCCAAGGATAAAAATCTTATATAGATCTCCACATAAAAAGAAATTGTCCATTTCATGTTTAGCATCATGAAATGGACAATTTCTTTGTCGTACTTATCCGAATCTCAATCTTAACATATACTTTTGTGAAATTTTATACACTAACATATATGAAACCGGACAACACCGAAAAAAACGAAGAGACACAAGGTACATCTGAACAGAATGCCGTCAATTACTCAGAGGTTGATAACACCAAGATCATTCAAATGTTTTACCAGACCATAGAAGACGGTATAAATAATTTGCCACGCGAGCAACAATCTGTCCTGTACAGACCATGTGCCATAGGATGTGCCAACGCCTTTGTCCTGAAAGAGCAACAAAGACAATTCCGTGAATGTAATAACGATCTGGATTTTCAATACACCAAATACGGCCGTTCAGACTTCTTCTTCGCCGATATAATTGAAAAAGGGCATATCTATGAGATAGGTTATCCCAGATGCTTCTGCCCGATGGTACTTTCGGGCTTTGCAAAAAAAAACGTCCACTGTGAATGCTCACGCCAGAGCATCCTCTACGTTCTTCATGAACTGCTGCCGGAAAAGAAAATCCAAGTGGAACCCATCCGTACCATCCTATCCGGCGGTAACGAATGTCGTTTCAAAGTAACTGTCGAATAATATAGTAGTTACCAGAACGAGGCTGATTCCCTTTTCGCTCACTAATATTCGCCATAGAGAATGACAAGTTCATCCCATCAACCGAACTGGCTCTCCGTCTCTCCTCAGACGTTGGCAAGAGCGTGAACGACCTGTTCCAACTCTGAGTTAGTTGTCAATAATTCTGCTAAAGATTAGTATCTGTCTACCCAGAATCTTCTGTAGAAAAGCAGCAATATACCGAATATCTCCAGCCTACCAATGAACATCAGCACAAAAAGCACCCATTTTGCCGCATCAGGTAATGCAGACCATGAAAATACAGGACCGAATGCTCCAAGTCCCGGCCCAACATTACCTATAGAAGATACAACAGTTCCCAGAGACTCCGTCAGTCCGACACCGAAACTCATCAATAATGTCCAACCCACGAAAATACAAATCAAATAAGTCGCAAAGAAGGTAAACACTACAGAAGATATTTGTGGCGTTATGGCATTGTTGTTAACTCTCACCGGCAATACGGCACGCGGATGAATCATCTGCCTGAATTGGTTAATTATATTCTTAAATATGATTAGGATACGCAGATTCTTCACACCTCCACTCGTTGAGCCTGTACAGCCACCTGAAATCATAGCAAATACCAGAAGCATCCATGTAAACGGCGGCCATAGGTTATAGTCATCCGTAGCAAACCCACAAGAAGTATGTGCAGTAGCTACTTGAAAAAGAGCCTTTCTGAATGCTTTCTCCAAATCATAATGATTGTTTATAAACAATGCTATCGTTATGATTAACGTAATAGTTCCCACAGACTTGAGGAACCAACGTAATTCATCATCCTTAAAGAAGTTCTTGATATGACCCTTAAAAACGAAATAATACAAGGAGAAGTTTATACCCGATAGTATCATAAATAAGGACACCACATACTCAATATAGGGAGAATCCCAATATGATATGCTATTCTGTTTCGTTGAGAATCCACCAGTTGCAGTAGTCGTAAATGCATGACATACAGAATCGAACAAGTCCATTCCCCCGAACATTAACAACACTGTTTCCAAAATGGTTAGTCCAATATAAATTATCCAAAGCCTCCTAGCCGTAACAGTAGTTTTAGGCTTAATCTTATCGTGAGTCACACCGGTTGCCTCCGAAAGAAACAGTTGCTGGGAACTGCCGCCAAAGAGAGGAAGAACTGCTATTGTGAACAATACTATTCCCAAACCTCCTATCCATTGCGTCAGGCTCCTCCAGAACAGCAGTCCATGGGACAACGACTCTATATCGTCCAATATCGAAGCTCCGGTAGTAGTAAAACCGGACATAGTCTCAAAACATGCGTCAGTGACAGACGGGATAGCCCCACTCAGATAAAAAGGCAGCATGCCCAAAAAGGTAAATATAAGCCATGAGACACTAACTATAAAGTATCCGTCGCGTCGTGATATCTGTTTATCAGCCCCTCTTCCAAGAAGCAGCAAAATGAGTCCTAAGATTACATTAAGACCTGCGGTATAAATAAGATAGATATAATCACTCTCATGGTACAGCAATGAAACACCCGCAGATATCAGCAGCAATCCGGCTTCTACCAGGACAAGGACGCCCATGACCTTCGATATCATTCCGAAGTTAATATCAACAATCTTTCGATGACTGCCAAAAACATCTCTACGCCCGAATATAACCGCCATATAATTATGCTAAAACACTCTACATAACTAACCAAAACGTTGATTTAGGCATCAAAATTACAAACAAAATTGACACATTTCACATCTTGTTCCATTATTATTATTCACGAGCGTCAAAGATAGAAATCACCTTCCTACAGGCAATAAATGTCTCATTTATACAATCGCACATCCACATAAAAACGTACTTTTGCCGAAGTACTCATTTATGGAAGATTATAAAATTATCCCCCCATCCTCGTTGCTTTCACCGTATATCAAGCATTACTGGATACTGAAGACCGTCGGCAACTCGACTACCATGGCCCGTACTGTGCCTACAGGCATGATGAGCCTAATCTTCCACAGAGGGAATCGCCTTCTGTCCGTACATGAGAACATGACACAACCCAGAGCCTTTCTCAGCGGACAAGAGAGAACCTTCAACGACCTTAAGTACGACGGATATATAAACATGATATCCATCGTCTTCCGTCCTGCCGGAGCAAGGGCTTTTTTCAATCTGCCTCTGGACAAGACAGCAGGCTTACGCTTAACTGCCGGCGATATGGAAGACCGTGAATTATCCGATTTGGAAAACTCACTGTCCGGCACCGAAGAAGACAATTTATGCATCCTGCTCATAGAACGCTTTCTTCTCAGACGCCTCACACAGCTGACAGAGCATAACATCAAACGTATAGATACAGCCATCAGACTGATCAATGCCGGTCAAACCGATATAGTGAAACTGGCCGATGCCACCTGTCTGAGCACCAAGCAATTCAATCGTGTCTTCTCTGAAAACATAGGGACAAGCCCCAAAGAATACTCACGCATAATACGCTTTCAGCGGGCTTTGAACATGATGGAAAAAGATATAAACCTCAGCTTTGCAGCACTGGCTTGTGACTGCGGCTATTTCGACCAGTCTCACATGATAAAAGATTTCAAGACCTTCTCGGGATATACCCCAAGCGAATATATCGCCGAATGCCCACCTCACTCCGATTATTTTAAAAAGTGATATTTCTGTCCTTTTTTTACAATCCAGACTTTTTGTAAGACTCTAATTTTGTCACCGTAAAAAACAATCAAAGTATGGACAAAGAAAAATTAGCAAAGAAATCCAAATCACACCTGCAGGTGTTATGTTCCGAAATCGGAGAACGTCGCGTAGGAAGCGAAGCCAATCGGGAATCCACCTATTACGTAGAGAACCGGCTAAAAGAATTCGGCTGGCAGACCGAGAGAACATCCTTGTCGGTCATTGACTGGCAGACCGAAGGAGCCACACTCACCTGTAACAATCAGCACTTTGAAGTCTTTTCCTCACATTACTCACTGGGCTGCTCTGTCAGTGCAGAGCTGATAGCCATCAATACGATAGCACAATTGGGAAATACCGATATCCGTGGAAAGATAGTGTTCCTGTACGGTGAGATTGCATCGGAACAGATAGCCCCCAAGAATTTCCCCTTTTGGAATCCCGAAGAGCACCAGCATCTCATCTCAACTCTGGAAACCGGACAGCCACTGGCATTAGTCTGCGCCACTGAACGAAATTCGGCCATAGCCGGCGGAGTCTACCCCTTCCCACTCTTCGAAGACGGAGATTTCGATATCCCTTCCGTCTTTATGAAAGATACCGAAGGAGAAAAACTGCTTCCTTACGCCGGACAGACAGTCACACTTGTCTCATCGGCCATCCGTATACCAGAAACAGCCTACAATATAGTTGCCCGAAACGAAGACTGTACCGATAAAAAACGTATCGTCATCACTGCACACATCGACACAAAAATCGGGACGACCGGCGCCATAGACAACGGAACCGGTGTCACCACCCTGCTGTTACTGGCCGAGATGTTGAAATCACAGAAATTCAGCTACCCAGTCGAATTGGTTTTTTTTAACGGAGAGGACTATTACAGTGCGCCTGGACAAGTCAAATATATCGAACAAAATGCAGGTAGCTTTGAAGATATCCTTCTGGACATCAATATCGACGGAGCAGGATACCTAGAAGGACCATCCGGCTTCTCTGCTTTCGAGTTGTCCGAAGAGATGACGGACACCCTGCACGAAGTCCTTTGGAACAACCCCGGACTAGTCGAAGGCTTGCCCTGGTATCAGGGTGACCACAGCGTGTTCCTGCAGCAAGGTTGTCCGGCCATTGCCGTAAGTTCACAATGGTTTATCGAAAATATGGAGTGCCAAGAGATAACCCACACCCCAAAAGACAATCTGAGTATAGTCAATTATGAACGGGTAGCGGAATGTGCCATCGGCATAGCTGAGTTCATACAGAAACTATAATCAAGTCGAATAAAAAAAAGAAAGTAGGAAGTTAAACTCCCTGCTTTCTTTCATATATACACTAAAAACTAAAAACCTTAGGCTGATTGGTTGGCGACCAAGAAAGACTGAAAACCGTTATTTAGGGTAACGCCTGTCAGCTTCTTAATATCCCTTACCATATCCTTCTCTTCCTGAGAACAGAAAGTCAGTGCTACACCCTTCGCTCCGGCCCTACCAGTACGGCCTATGCGATGAACATAAGTCTCCGGTACATCAGGCAGGTCATAGTTGATAACTATACCCAGATCCTGAATATCAATACCACGTGCAGCGATATCCGTTGCCACAATAATATTAGACTTACCTGTCTTAAAATTGTTCAGTGCAGTCTGTCTGGCATTCTGAGACTTATTACCGTGAATAGCCTCACAAAAGAGATTATCTTTCTTCAGAAGACGTGCTATCTTGTCCGCACCATGTTTTGTCCTAGAGAATATCAGCACACGCTCACCCCTTTTCTCTCTGAGAATATCAACCAGCAGGTCCATCTTCTCAGGCTTCTCCACGAAAAATATATGCTGCTCGATAGTATCCACTACCGATGAAACCGGAGTAACAGCCACCTTCTTAGGATTGTATAGCAGAGCAGAAGAGATCTTTTCCACCTCTTTCGGCATAGTAGCCGAGAACAGCATAGTCTGCTTGCGCTTAGGCAGCAATGGCAATATGCGCTTAATGTCATGAATAAAACCCATATCCAGCATACGGTCAGCCTCATCCAGAACAAAGATCTGCAGCTTGTCCAGCCTAATAAAACCCTGTCCTATCAAGTCCAGCAGTCTTCCCGGAGTAGCAATTAGTACATCCGTACCACTTTTCAGGGCCCTCACCTGAGGATTCTGATTTACTCCACCGAAAATCACCGTATGTCTCACACTGGTATATTTACCGTAATCCGTGAAAGACTCTTCAATCTGAATAGCCAACTCACGTGTAGGTGTCAGGATAAGAGCCTTTATCGGGCGCCCTCCGTTACCCCCTACATTGTCCTTCAACTGCTCAATAATCGGAATGGCAAAAGCCGCGGTCTTACCCGTGCCGGTCTGAGCCAATCCTAAAATATCCCTGCCGCCTGTAGCCACAGGAATAGCCTGTTCCTGAATAGGAGTCGGCGTGATATAACCTTTTTCCTCAATAGCCTTAAGTATTGGCTTTGAGATATTTAAATCATTAAATGTCATAGAAAATTTTGAATCATTATACATAAAATCGGATTACGTCTCACAAAAAAGTAAACGCATCCAAACTGTAAAACAATGAATTCTAACGATGTCAAATCTGGTGGTGATAATGAGAAGTGCCCCATGGCGGGAAAACCACAAACAAAGAAGATACTGTACAAACTCTGATGTTTTTCGAACCCTTAGACAATGCAACTTATCTTCGAATTCGGCTGCAAAGATACATAATAATGTCCAATAATCCTAATTACCCGAAAAATATCGGTCATCAGCAAAGCCTGGAACCATTCCTCTTACCCCAAAAACGATAATAAGTCAGCGACAGATATTTAATGGCACGCTCGAAAAATCCGAATCTGAACATATAGTGCTGCAGCCTGTAGAAGATGCACAAAAACAGAATGAAGAAAGCAGACTCAACAAGGAAACTCACTAATCCCGACTCAATAAACCTAAACAGAAACAGCCCCGTCAAAGCCGAAAATATAATCGAGGAAATCACAGTAGCAGCAATAATAAAACCATGTGCCGCTTCAATAGCCTGCTGTTTGCACTCCACCATACATTTCATGCAGCTCTCACATTTCAGAGTCCAGAACGGCTTCCCGTCCACCTGCCTGATAGCATGAACCGGACATTTATTAATACAAGACTTACACCTGATACACTCCGATGAAGCAATAAACGACTTAGCAAACATATACCTCCCCACCAGAAAATAGCCCAGCGAAATAGGAGAAATCAGAATATCCTGAATCACATCCCTATGCGAAAGGAAATTCTGCCCTTTATCAAACAGAATCCTAAACTGTTCCATCGCCTTTTCCCTATTCCTCTCAAAAAGAAAATCCACAGTACTCTTACACAACGAAGGATGAATGAAGAACCAGTTAGAAGGCATATCAAACGGAATCTCGCCAATAACATCATAACCCTTGCGGTTCAACGCAACATCAGACACAAAAAAGGCCACCCCCGTAAGTCCCGGCGTCACATGATTCTTATATTTCATACCCGCCCTGGTACACATCAACACCACATCATTACTTCCATTAGGCAAGTTGCGGATGAATTTTCGTGTAATAGCGGGATAGTTGAACCCATGTATCGGCGATATGATGACAATAGTATCATCCTTGTCGAAACTCTCAATGCGCTCCACATTGGAGATGTCAGATACATTAGAGTCAACGCTCCTGCTCAGAGCATATTCGGCAAGCCATAAAGCAATCTGTTTAGAATTGCCGGTACCGCTGAAATAAAAGATGTTTAGCCTCTTCATACAGTATATACAAGTATGTCGTTTCCCTTTAAAAAACAGACGTTGCATCATAAAATATGCAACGTTCCGTTTGCCCGACAAAAGTAAATCGTTTATTTTTTACATCAGCTATTAACGGGCGAAAAATAATCTTTTATGTAAAATATACGTAAAAATCATTTTTTCGCATTCTTGAATGCTTTCAGTCCTGAGAACTCGGCACACCGGCCCAACTCATTCTCAATTCTTATCAGCTGATTGAATTTTTCAATACGTTCACCCCTACAACCGCTTCCGGTCTTCAGATGTCCCGCATT
>CAZYFO010000056.1:0-3784 GCA_964646955.1 uncultured Bacteroidaceae bacterium
AGGAGATTACTATATCAAAGTTCCAAGTGCTGATAATTACGAGACAACATATTTCCCAAATAAAGCAGTTTGGAATGATGCCGATACTGTTAATCACCCTTCGCGTACCTATGATTACAACGATTCAGTGTTTGTTGTAAATCTTATTAAGACTCTTCCGTCAACAATTGGTAGCGGTGTCATTGAAGGAGTTGTTACTAACGTTGAAAATGTGACAAATAGTCCTGCACGCAAGGTGATTCCTATAGATTACACCACCTATACTCTTTATCTGACAGACAGTAACGGCGATTTGATTGCCAAGACCACATCTGATGCCAACGGCGCTTATCGTTTCTCGAATTTGCCACTTGGAGAGTACTATATTATTATCGATGTTGAAGGAGTTAAAATGTCAAACCTACCACACCATGTGACTCTCACCGCTGAACAGTCTTCTGTATCCGGTGCTGATTATCAGATATCAAATGAGGGTGTTGAGGCTACTGGCATTTTGCTTGGTATTGAAACAATCAATACTGACAGTACAGATATAAACGATGTGATTTATGATCTTAAAGGAAAAGTGATGAATTCCATTCCAGATCACGGATTCTTCATTGTTAACGGTAATATTTACTTTGCAGAGTAAGATGTAAATACCATATATAATTCACATAAAAGTAGAAGCGGCGGCATTTCATGATGAGATATGCCGCCGCTTCAAATTTTACATCTACTCTACCAGATTTCTAAATGCAGAACCAAAAATCAGGTAACCTGTATTTCCTGCTATTGTACCTTCGTTCTGTCCCCAAAGGAATGGCCAATCGTCATAGTTTTCAAAGTGGTCAGGCTGTCTGAACAGCACACCAGGTGCCACATTGCCGGGGATGGATGAGAAGTCAGCTCTGTTGTTGCCATAAAAAACAGCTTTCGGACGTGTTGCACCAACAGTAGCCACAAAGGAGTAATTATGATAAGGATGACATCCAAACAACCAGTTAGATACTTTATAGGCATAACTCTTATCTATTATATCAGGGAAATATTTTGCGGCAAAACATACAGTAGTACCGAAACTCACTGTTCCTCCATTACCTGCCCAGTTACCGCGTCCGATAGGCACACCATAAGGATTGTCTTTGTCAAGTCCATCCAAATAGACCTTGTACTTCTCTACATATGGACGCAGTTTCTCTAGGTAGGTATTATCCATATACGGGATTGCGTCCATGGCTGTCAATATACTGTTATTGACATTACGATCCAATGCAGACCAAATCTGCTGTTCGAATTTATTAAGATAGTCTTGTTCGCCCGTGGCAGCATAAAGTTGCAAATTTGTACTCATATCACCTCCAACTCCTTGACCTCTGTTATTATTTCGCGTTCTCTGTGACATCTGTTCCGTAGCCTCATTCATGAGTCTCATAGACTGTGTCAATGCTCTGTCAGCCAGATCGTCGTTATAGCCTCTCAAAGCACGACTTGCAGCGGCAAACATGGTGGCTGCCCTAAAGTCAAGACTGGGGTTACGACTGGTAAAAGCCCACATATCGTCAGGCGTACCGCTTGATTTTCCATCTGCAGACTTCTCGTATGGAGCCAGAGTCGGATCATAATGAAGACCATCAGTAATAGAAGCAGCATCTCCTAGATGATGATAATTATCAAGTACTGAATTTGATAAAGTCTGTGACATATGTCCAATATTTTCCGCCTGTGCTACTAAATTAAGTACTCCATGTTCAATATATTGAATCATATCAGGAATACCATCCGGACGATGTAGGTCCACATAACGCTGCTTCTCATCCACAAAGGTTACGTCACGCATAGGCTTGAAGAGTTCCCAGGTAGAAACAAAGTTCTGCACTACGCTGATATTTGAACCAGTCTCAATATCAAAATCACCAGCATCGAAATAACCACCCACATTGAGACCAGGAATCAATTCCAAGGCCTTGTATTTAGTATCAGTTGTTGGACCTTGACTATGTAAATCAAAGTGGTCCGTACTGGGTGGTGCCTGCAGATATCCCTCTTTGAAAGGTTCTCCATGCCATATTCTATAACCCTCGTTGACAGTCACATGGTTCATATGAATTGGTATCCATACATCACTAGTAGCATCGGTAATATAATTATATACTGTACTATCTATTATGAAATTATTAGTCTTGTACTTACCGTATTTTATATAGTACACACCTGGTGTAGAGACCTCAGAAAAATCAAACTTCACATAGTTATACTTGAAATAAGGTCCCCACTCCATAGTTTTACCAGTAAATACTTTGGACTCCGACCCGTCATCTTCTACCTTATATATGGAAGCTTTTGAAATGACCTTATCTTTCTTATCAAGCTCAATAACCGCTGTCTTAGGCTGAGAAGGTAGATATCCTACCTGGGAGAATCCTATGTTAGGTTCTCTAATCCAGTCTTTTACTGCATTAGGTTCAACAGTCCATGTCAACACCTTGCCTGTCTTTCCTGCAGGAAGTATACTGCGCACTACAAACCAACCGTTTTGAGCCAGCATACGACCATCATAAAGCATCAATTCAGCACCTTCCGATGCAATCTTGACCATACGTTCCGGAGCATCCTGAGCCAACAATATAGTATGACCTTTTTCTAATGGTAACGGATCAACAAACTCACCGGTTCCGCGGTCATCATACGTTTTATAACCCTTATACTGACGAATCTTATCGCTGTTAGGTCTTGCTATAGTACTACTCACTGCATAACGAGGGAACCTATTGGGACGCGAGTCCATCATATAGGCCTTGCCCCAATATTGCGATGGCAAAAATTCCAGATTAAATCCGGCATTACCTTCCAACTCCTTAGGTACCGGTTTATCCAAAAATACGGATATCTCAACTCCGTTACCTTTACCTTGTACTACTATCCTGGAATCAAAATCGAATTCTTTGTATCTGAGTGCCACCTCAATGGAATTGTCCTCGACATTTACCTTTCGAGATATCATGGACGGTACCAAATCCCACTGCTCAGGGGTATTGGATAGCCTAATCGCTCCACCTTGAGCCGTTCTAACTCCATGGTGAATCAGCTCAATTCCTGCATTCTTCTCATCATTGAAACCACCGGAAAACTGGTTACTGTACACCAGAACATTGACTCCCTGCCTCTCAAAATACTCCAAGTCATTAAGCTTCAGCTCCTGACCTGTTGCCAAACTTGAAACTGCCAGTTGAACAACCAGCAAAGATAAATACCTACTCTTTTTCATGCCGAAAAAATTGATTAGTAATAAAAACTTTCTTTCACATCGTATATGGTTCAGTAAAGATATGAAGAGTTATGAAAAATCCGCAGTTTCTCTTGTGAGAAATAATCTGAAAAAGTCCAAAATATCTCTTTGCACTAGCGTTTATCCTCAAAATAGATATTACTTTTATGCCTGTATAACTAAGACAAATGAGAATAGCAGAAGTATGAAAAAAGTAATCTACACTAACAAATCTCCGGAGCCAATCGGGCCATATAGCCAGGCTATTGAAATTAATGGAATTCTGTATATTTCTGGACAAATCGGCATAGACACTTCTACCGGAACAATGAAAACAGATATTGATGACCAGTATAGACAAGTCTTTATAAATGTCGGATATATTCTTGAAGAAGCCGGTTATTCGTATGCGGACGTAGTAAAATCAACTGTTTTCATTAACGACATGAACAATTTCGGCAAATTCAACAGCATATACTCAGAATACTTCTCAAAGCCGTTTCCTGCCCGTTCCGTAGTTGAGTCCTCTGCTTTACC
>CAZYFO010000056.1:3884-11472 GCA_964646955.1 uncultured Bacteroidaceae bacterium
AATACTTCTCAAAGCCGTTTCCTGCCCGTTCCGTAGTTGAGTCCTCTGCTTTACCCAAAGGCGCATTAGTGGAAATGGAGATTGTCGCAGTAAAGTAAGCTATATTTATTTATCTTTTGATGTTTCGGGAGGATATTTTATTGATTATCAGAGATATCCCAATAGGCATCATAAGACCTACAAATAAATAGAGTATCCAGAATCCGGGTGCATCAGCTATAGTCGGGAATTCCGCAATTCTCAATATTGAATAGCCGCGTAATACAATAATTAGAAGAGAAACAGCTTTAAAACATAACAAATGCCAAGTTAATATTGGAATAGTATTATTTCCAATATACACCATGCTTCTCTTCAATCTTTCCAATGATATTCCGCTGAGCCACTTACTGAACAACAATGCCATTATTGAGCCGGCAAAAGCACATACGTAGAAATGAGGAATCTGCCACCATTCGAAATATGCCAGACTGGCCGGACTTAATGCCGAACCTAAAATCACGATTAATAAACAAGGCCATGCCAAATATAGTCGGCTCTCTATCAGAGTAATATTCTTGCGGATCTGATAACCTGTCACAAAAAATGCTGAGTCCAAGAAAAACCTACTAACTATCTCTGATGGATGGATATCAATATATTTCAGTACAATTGAAACAATTAAAAGAATTGCGATTAAAAGATTTTCCCTCTTGATTATTTTTAATGCAAACAACGAAATAAACGATGCCACCAACAAATCCCTGAAGAACCAATAACCGCCTAAAAGCCATTCTTGAGAGTCCATAACAAGACCTATTCTCAATGCCCTTCTTATAAATTCAGATACGGGATAAAGTACTGAGGTTCTCCTTCAATACCATAATACGGATTATAGATATTCAGTCTGAAAAATATATTATGCAATAGCAAGAATACTATCGCCCACTTTACATATGGCAGATAAAGAGATTTCAACCTCTTCTTCAAATATTCTTTCTTATGATCAAAATAATACGCCTTGAAACAGTAACCGCTCAGAAAAAAGAACAGTGGCATATGAAACATACTCAGGAAATGATGCATCCCTACCGGACATCCGGAATGCCCAATAACCATCAAGATTATACCTATCGCCTTTGCTATGGATACGGAATCGTCATTCTGTTTCATACATTCACAATTTCTTACCGTATCAGGCTATTAACGACTTAAAAACAACAGAATCACTCATATTATTTTTTTGTGGTTCAAAGGTAATGCAAATGAGAACAGAAGCCAAGTTTACTTGCTACATCTTCGGCGATAGATTCCGAATATTCGCATTTGGAAAGCGGGCCTTGATGGATGCCTCTTCCTGAGGCGTCATCACACCTTCTATTGACAGATTGTCAATGTTTTTTTCGTCCATCCACTGCGGCATGTAAACTCTGCCTGTGAATACCAGTCTGAGCATATTTATGTGACCCATCGATTTGATTATTTCCGGTACCTTGTTTATCCTGAGTTCAAGTTCTCCTCTAAGGTCCTTATCTTTAAATTCGGCCAGTAGTTCCTCATTTGACTTATTCACACGCACAAACCAGCCAATCTTTGGAGTCATAGTATAGGTTACAGGATCTATGTCCATACCTACTATTCCTGCCCAAAATTCCATCTGGGTAACCGATTCCAATTCACCGGTAAAGTCATTAAACACAATATACTTAAAGTCTGTCCTGACCATTTCAGGCTGAAGACTGTGATTAATCTTCACCTTTTCCGGGGTACGACCCTTCTCATCATAAGGCAGGAATTTCAGGAACCAGCCGTCAAAATCGGTAGAACCAAGGTCCATACCACATCCGGGGCCGCGCATTTCTCCCGGACGGTATTTCTTTACAATGCTTCTCCAGAATTCCGAATCCGGTTTTCCCTTTGACGCATTCACAAATTCCTTTAGGATAGGTTCCAGTTCACTAACCCACCAGCCAAGGCCATACGTCTCAAGCTTACGAGTGCGTTCAAGCACAGACTGCCAGTCTTCAGGCGTACCTGTCAACGTTACGCTGGGAATGCCACATACACCGTACATGACAATGTATTCAAAATATGCCTTCACGGTCTCCATAAGAACAATCTGTGAGGCCATGTGCTCATTCACTCCTGTGGTTGAGAATTCGGTGGTTATAACATCGGCAATTTCACCTTTGGTATTTTCCTTTATCTGTTGTGCGAAACCATTCACTATGCTATCCCAGTGGGCAGTCTCAATGAGAACGTTCTTCTTTGACTCTACTACAAGGTCAATCTTGCCTTCATGATCAACAAACAGATCACGCAGCTGTTCCGGATTGTAATTCACATGATGGGCAAAGCCCTGACATATAAGCAGCCAAACCACATCCGGAGACAGCACCACAGGTCTATGGTCTGCAAAAGCCTCTATCATACCTTTGAAAAATGGACTCTGACCATAGTATCCAAGCTGATCATCGGCAAAACTCGATGCTATTACCCTTTGGTCCGATTCCGGAATTCTACTCTTGCTCAATATATTGTCAATCACCTCGCTGCCAGGCAATACATCAACACCTTCACCGGTAGGTTCAGTTAAGTCAGGATCAACCCTGAATGTGATACGGCCCTCCTCACGGCTGATCACATCCTTTTTATTTGCTATAACACTCGTTGATAACATCAATCCGGTAATAGCCAATACTGATAGTTTTATTCTTGTTATCATATTCATAAATATTTTATTCTCTATAATTATCTTTCCACCGGACAAACAGCACGCACCGGAAATGACATATATCTACTGTCTGTACCTAGATTAAAATTTGTATTTTTTGTCACTCCTATTTCATCTAAGATACGAAAAGAGTAGTTGCTAAAGTTGAAGGATACAAAACTGTGCGTGTACTTGGAACTTGCATCGGCTGTCAAATACCGACCTAAATTGTACTTTGAAGGATTGCTAATTACAGAATTGGAACCGCCGGCAGTACAAGGAAGGAATATGCTGTTTACGGTGAATCCTTCAACCTTACTCGTTACAAGATATCCTCTGATTCCATTCACCACAGTATCTTTCCAGTCACACTTTTCAAATAGTTCATTGCATTCGTCTTTGGTAGGAAGCCTCCATTGACCACCTAAGTTGACAGACGCAGCATCATCTTCAGCATCAAGCCTCATTTTTCCGTCGCTATTGCTTTCTTTGTAGTAAGACTCTTCAAGTATGTATTTCGTGTACCACCATCTATTATCCTTTTCTATATAACCCGCATACTTATAATTATAAAATGAATAGTATGGTTTCTGCTCAGTCTCACCCCATGCGAAAAGACTGCCACGTTGTTCGGGGCTATCGGCACCTACATTCAGATTTGCCCATTTTACACTGAGTCCAAGGTCTACGGCCTCGGGTATGGCTGATGATGCTTGGACAATTGGTTTCACCTCCGATTTTCTTTCCGAATCAGAAAATGCCATCACAGGTCTTATGCTTTGACCAACAGATCTATCATTTGCATTTATTCCCTGTTCCAATGTGGATGTCCAATAATATGCATCAGAACCATTATTGGAAACTATACCCTCATCCTCCTCATCCTCATAATGATATTCATTGATTCTACCTGCATAAGGCAGAAATATGCTTTGGCCTTCATAGCCGGGAACGTTGCTGGTTATCAGAATGCCACAGCTGTCACCGGCTTTTACCTCCTGCCAGGTACACTTCTCCCTTAATTCATGAAGTTCGATTGCCGAAGGCATTCTCCAACCACCGCCAAGTAAAACCTGTGCTGCATCGTCTTCGGGATCAAGATTCTCTTTACAGTCAAGTTTATATTTTTTAGAATAAGTATCGCCAAAGTTGTATTTTTTCCATTGGTTGCCAATACCATCGAACTTGTAATTATCATAATTGTATACCCCGGCCTTCACACTTGTCTCGCCCCATGCAAAATAGCCACCGGGATGACTTGGAGAAGCAGCACCTATATTGGCAGATGCCCATTTAACACTGAGTCCAAGATCTACCGGTGTAGGGTGTGGAAGAGTTACTGTTACATTGGTATGAGCGATTTTTCCTGATGAATTGGCTTCAATGATACATGATCCTTGACCTACCGCTGTAACAGAACCATCAGGAAGGACTATCGCAACATTCGGATTTGATGAGCTCCATTCAACCGAATTTGAAGTAAGAGAACGAGCAACAGGTAACATCATAGCTGATAACCGCCTGATATCTCCATAATTAAGGTCCAAACGTTCTTCTGATAAGGACAAATATTCGAACTGATCACCAAAAAGGTTTCGAACAGGACGTACATTCATACCTATAAACCTATCCTCAGTTGGTCTTGTAATATAATAACCCGGATCTATTGTCAATCCACTTTCCATTCGCAAGCAGTTTGCTTTCATTCCGTTACCGATTGAAGACCATATATAAAAATTTTCTCCTCTATCAACCGGTTCATTACCATTGAAATAACCTCCTAAAGGAATAAATATGCTGCGGCCTTCATAACCAGGTACCTCACTTGTGAATCTTTGGCCTGCAATTCCATCAAACACAACTATTTCAGGATTACATTTGTTTTTCAGTTCTTCATATTCCTGAACCGTAGGAGCATGCCATTCTTCACCCAAGAGTACTGTGGCAACATCATCGGATGGTTCCAACCTATCCAGATTGTCGGCTTTCAGAAACTGGTGAGTGTAATACTCTTCGGTATATTTGTCCATTCCGTTCATCTGTCCGGCAAAACTGCAGTATTTGTAGTTGTTCCATGAAAAGAAATCTTTCGGTTCTATCTCGGCCCATGCGTAATACTCTCCGAACTCCGATGGACGTGTGGCACCTATATTACAGGTTGCCCATAGGACACTCAAACCCAAATCTACATACTCATACTCACGGTCAGTTACTGTTACCGTACATGTAGCCTTTCTGCCATAAGCCTGTGCCGTCACGGTACAGATACCCGGAGCAACAGCCACCAAAAGGCCTTCTTCCACTATTCTGACTATTGATTCGTCTGATGAGGACCAGCTACAAACGCTGTTTACGTTCCTTTTTCCATTTGACATGATTGCATCAAGTCTGAGATGTGAACCAAATGGCATTTTCACCTTCTTTTCATTAAGCTCCAAATTTGTTATTTCGCTATCGTATAGCGAAATAACCATGCGAACAGACTGTTCTGAGGCTCTGTTTTCACTGTGCCATTCCGTACATCCGCACTTGAAATTAAAACCGTATGCGGCTTCATCGCCAGGTTGCACACCCTCAGTTGAGCTCCAGTATGCCGCGTATTGAGACATCTGTTCAATATGGCCATCTTGCAGCCAACCCGCTGCAGGAAGAAAAATGCTTCTGTCTGTGTATCCCTTTAACTTGCTTGTAAGCAGATAGCCCTGTACTCCGTCTAAAGTGGTCCATTTCCAACTGCAATTCTCCTTAAGCTCATTCCACTCAACCTTTGTACCAAGCCGACTGCCATCAGCAGTAGCGATAGCCACGGCATCAGCCCAACGGTAATACCCGCCACACGGACTCTGCTGATTAGCCCCATAATTGGTCGTAGCCCATTTAACACTTAGACCAAGATCAACATAAGCGTTTTCCTGACAGAATGCCATGGCAGATGACAGGCATATATAAAAGAGTGACAATAGAATTCTTCTCATTTGAAAGACTTTATGTGTTAGATGCAAATATATAAATATTTATATAATATAAGTTCAATTAGTAAAAAAATCTATGACCATTTGGAAAGCCATACCTTTTATTTTAAATTTGCTATTCAGTTAATAATGGCAATTGTGGTTTATCTATTGTCATGTTGACTAAAAGTAGTCAGTACGTTTTATAGCTTTATGAAAATGAAAAAAATTCTTATCTCTGCAATTATCTCTTTGTTTTTTACCGGTTGTCTGGCCCAAAACCAATACGTAGTCAAAACTACCAATGGAAAAGTATGCGGTTTCAATGAAGAAGGCACTATGGCCTTCAAAGGCATTCCTTATGCAAAGGCAGAGCGCTGTATGCCTCCTATGCCGGTCGAAAAATGGGATACTGTGCTTATGTGCAACCAATGGGGACCTCAATCTTTTCAGGGTGGTAGAATTCAGGCCGGAAGTTCCGAAGAATGTTGCGTATTAAATGTTTGGACCACAGATAGCAAATCTAAAAAGCCTGTAATGTTTTGGTGTCACGGAGGTGGATTTGATTCCGGAACATCAGCATGGAACCCTGGCATGGGACTGGCAAAGAAAGATGTCGTCGTAGTCAGCCTAAACCACAGACTAAACATAGTAGGATTCCTGGATTTATCGGCCACCGGCAATCCCAAGTATAAGAATTCCGGAAATGTAGGAATGATGGATGTTGTTGCAGCTTTGCAGTGGGTTCATGATAATATTTCCAAGTTTGGTGGTGACCCTGATAACGTAACCATATTCGGCGAATCCGGTGGCGGTGGCAAGATAGGCACACTCATGTGCATGCCATCTGCAAAAGGCCTTTATCACAAGGCCATCATTATGAGCGGTACCATTTTGAACGTTAACAACAAAGCAATGACTGAAGAATTGGGCTTGGCAGTCCTTGAACAATTGGGTATTCCTGTTTCCGAAGTTGACCGCATAAAAGATGTTCCTTATGATAAACTCTATCAAGCAGGACAGAAAGCTTTGGCAGCAAGCATAGGAACACGCACTCCCGGCACCCCGATGATGTGGGGATTTGGTCCTACTCCTGATGGAGAAATTCTATTGCAGCAACCTTTCCAGCCCGATTTCGCAAGCATCTCAAGTGATATACCTCTGATAATAGGAACCACATTCAACGAACTTCAACGAGGTCAATATCAGAGTCCTATGACATTAGATGAAGCAAAAGCCACTGCTAAAGCCACATTTGGAGATGATACAGAAACTTATGCCGCAGAATTTGCCAAGGCATGGCCAGATATGATACCACAAGACCTGGTTTCAGTGGATATGATGTTCCGTCCCAAGACAATCATCACAGCCGATGCCGCCTCCAAATCAAAAACAGCACCGGTCTATAACTACATGTTTACATGGAAATCACCATCAACTCACATTTCGGCACATGGTGCGGAACTAAACTTCTGCTTCAATACACTTCATCTTGCCGGTCGTGATTTGCCCAATCCATCCGAATCAGACCTTCAGTTAGCCGACCGTATGTCACAATCATGGGCCAACTTTGCTCATACCGGAAATCCCAATGTTAATGGATTGCCCACGTGGCATCCATATACTGTTGAAAATGGTGAATGTTTTATGTTCGGTCCCAAAATAGAAGTTCGCAACAATTTCGACCGCAATCTGGAAAAAATAATTGACTCCCATTGTTTCCTCAAACTCGACCAGTTTCGTTCTTCCGGCTCGCTGAAATGACTATTAATAATTCAAATATAAAAAACTCATGAAAAAACTATTCTTATTAAGCACATCTGCATTGGTTCTATTGACCGGGTGTCAAAGAACCGCTACAACCTCGACCGAAGTGGAAGTCGTCAACCGGACTGACGTCATTGAGGTGGGTGACCTGACCGAGATAGCAACAGATTTTGTTGTT
>CAZYFO010000057.1:0-1895 GCA_964646955.1 uncultured Bacteroidaceae bacterium
TACGCGATTTAGGTGCGCATTGTTTTGGTGGATCTCCCGATCGAGTCCCGTCAGACTATGTAAATGGGGAGTGACCAGATCCAACAGGTTCAGTAGAGCAGCTCCGACGAATACTCCGATTATCGGTACCCATAGCCATGTAGAACTTATATCTTCAAATGATGGAACCAGCAATCCGAGTATTGATGCAGAAAGCATCACACCGGCGCAAAATCCGATAATCGTATCATTGGTACGATGTGATACATTCTTGAAGAAATATCCCAATAGTGAACCGAGCAGTGTCGAACCTCCAACCCCGATTGCAGTCAATAATATAGGCGATAGTGTCATGATTGTCTTCTTTAGTAGAACTTCGATATCTCGCTTATCTCTTTACGGTTAGGCCTTTTTGCTTCATTTATTTTGTAGCCGATGGCGATAACAGAAACAATTATCTCGTTTTTAGGTATTTGGAGTAGGGTACGTATTGCATCAGCATCCCTTAAGCCCAATACCAAAGAGCCGAGACCCAAATCTGTAGCCTTTAATAGCAGGATGGAGTTTTGAAGCCCCAGGTCATAAATACCCCATCCGTTGCCTAACTCATTTGACGGCTCTCCGGCATCATTGAAACCAACCACATCCTTGACATACGACGTGACAATCAGAACCGGAGCAGTATTTGCCCTGCTGCGATTTTGAGGAACCAGACATTCTATCAGCCTGCCGCGCATCTGCTCAGACGTCACAATATGGTATCTGCCAGTCTGCCTGTTCTTCCATGAAGGAGCCTCAATGAGGGCCTTCAATATCTCTTCAATGTATTCCTGTGGCACACTCCTGTCGGCATCATACTCTCTGATGCTTCTTCTCTGCTGTAGTAATTGATCTAATGATTTCATATACTTAAAAATTGAGGGTCCAATGCAAAGTTACAAAAACCGGCAAAACTTGGCAGAACTAATCTCAAATATACTAATAAAAAACTGACAAGGAAATTACTCCTTGTCAGTCTATAATAATCAATCCCTTTCGGGAAACTTAAACCTGATTAACGTTAAAATGATCTAATAGGCCTAATAAAGAACGATGTATAGTCCTTCACAGCATATTGATTGAAGCTAAAACTACCGAATCTCTGGTATCCAATGTAGAGGAGATTGTCACCCCATTCGGTGGAACTCCAATAATTTTGGTCTTCGGCAAAACCTCCAACTACTAATCTTTGGTTGGCTAATAATATAAGCTCGTATGTTGAAGGCAGATACCAGTCTCCATATGTAACGCCACCATCGGTTACTGAATAATCTGCACAAATTTTTGCAGCAAAATTTCCTGTCGGGTTGTCAGCTAATAGTGAGGCCATTATTATTGCCGTATTCATTTCTCCGGCATACAATCCATCACTGAGAACTCCTACAATCTTAGGTGCTCCGTTGCACCATGGTACTTCTGTGCCTTGATCTGCAGTGGCAGCAATCAAACCATGCTGACCTGTGGCATCCAACCAGTAAATAATACCACCCTGGTATCTTTGTCCGATAGTCAGTGTTGGTGCTCCTGTTGATGCATTTACTACATAAGGGCTTTCTTCAGTTCCGGTACCTGTTATGGTTACGTTGGTACCTGCATTTATTTTTGTTTCCGAGCCATTAGCTGCTGCTGGAATTATTGGCTTGTTCAGAATTTGCGCTGCGCCTGATTCTGCGTTCCAGTCGGCATTCACATTAACTTCTGCTCCGGCCTCTATTTCTAAAAGTTTTGTTTTCTCCTCAGTCGTATAATCGTTTGTAGATAGACCCTTTCCTTCTTCCTTGTCCACTTTTGTTGCCAAGAGTGTTGTTACTGATGATGTAGAAGCCAGTCCGCTGATGTCGGGTATTTCACTGCGTACCAATGCTATTGAATCACGA
>CAZYFO010000057.1:1995-11059 GCA_964646955.1 uncultured Bacteroidaceae bacterium
GCCAGTCCACTTACATTGGGTATATCGTTACGTACAAGTGCTACTGAATTATCTACTTCAGTTTTAGTAGCCAGTCCGCTGATGTCGGGTATTTCACTGCGTACCAATGCTATTGAATCACGAACTGCAGTTTTTTCAGCCAGTCCACTTACATTGGGTATATCGTTACGTACAAGTGCTACTGAATTATCTATTTCAGTTTTAGTAGCCAGTCCGCTGATATCAGGCATGCCACCGCGTACCAGTGCCATTGAATCGCTCAATGCGGTTTTTGTAGCCAATTCGCTTAAGTCCTGGTCACCGGTGTTGGTACCTGACAGATTACCCAAGTTGGTAATGTCTTCTTCTGTTATGTTTGCAGCCTGGCTTCCCGTATAAACAGGGTCTGTCTCGTTGATTGGACCTGTAATTGTCTCCGCTGTTTTTGCACTTAAAGCATAAGGCACACTCAGTAACTGACTAACTCCTATAATTGTGTATTCAGTCAGTGGAGCCTCCACTGCTGTTTTTGTCTCGATAAAATATGTGTCGCTTCCCCAGTTGATAGCACTGAAACCGCTTTCGCCACCTATCTCAATACTTACCAAACCGTTTGCGTTGGTGGTAGGAGTCTGAGTTTCGGTATAAACAATATCACCAGTCGGTGAACCTTTGCGGACGTTTATCTCCATTCCTATTTGTGTACTTGAAATCAGTGAGCCGCTTGCATCGCGTACCACTGCCTGATAACTCATCTTTTCAGGCGCCTGAGCAAATACAAATGCCGTAAACAATACGGCTGCTAAAGTTGATAATATTCTTTTCATTGTGTTGCTTAATTCTTAATTACTTTAAATGTCTTAATCTCTTTGTTTTCTGCGATAACCTTTACAAAATAGATAGCGGGCAAATAACTGATCATCTCAATTTTTGTCTCGTTACTTTCAATTCTTTTAGTTTCCAGAATTCTTCCGTTCATGTCGAAAAGCTGATATGACAATTTTGAAATATCATAATCGGCCACACTCAACGTAAGATAGTCTGTTGTTGGGTTGGGATAAACCGAAACCGTAAGGTTAATACCTTTGGCTTCTTCAACTGATGATATTACCAAAATCTCGAATGGCTGTTGAACTCCCTGTGAAACTATGCCGTTTGTTCCCGAATTGGTAGTGTAAGACACTTGTCCAACGGAAAAGCTCACTGTTCCTCCACTGCCTGAAGCATTGCCACCTGTGGCATTAATGCTTTCTTGTGCTGAAGCAGTAGAAATAAAAAAGGTTGAAATTAAAAGAGTTGTCATTCCTAAACTCTTTAATTTCAACCTTTTAGTTGATACTCTGTTCTTGACTCTCATTTGTCCTTTTGTTATTATTAAAAATTCTAGTTAAAGCCGCAGGTTATGCTATTATTTACTAAAATTACTATATGGCAAAACTACAACATTATTTTTGAATCAATAATAATGTAGGTAACAATTTTTTTTGGAAAAATGATGAAGTCTAGTTCTGCTTTTTATAGCTAAGGGTAGCCCAAGTGGCAAAAAAGATATCAAAACCGAGCAGTGCGTAAAAATGCAACATTATATCTGCAAAGCAGCCACCTTTTAAATACATCAATCTCAAAACCTCAATTATATAGCGAGGCGGGTTAACATACGTTATACATTGTGCCCACTTCGGCATAGAGGCTATCGGAGTAAAAAGACCACTTAAAAGCATGAAAATCAGTACAAAAAAGAACATCACAAACATCGCCTGTTGCATAGTCTGAGAATAGTTTGAAACCACCAGCCCAAAACCTGAAATTGCAATAATGAAGAGCATTGCGCACAGATAGATCAGCCCGATACTTCCCTTTGGAAACAGTCCGTAGACTGCCCATGCCAGAGACATTGCAATCGTCAATACAATCAACCCCATGAGCCAATATGGAATCAGTTTTGCCATAATAAATGACAATTTAGAGACAGGAGAGATGTTAATCTGTTCTATTGTCCCTTTCTCCTTTTCACTGACAATATTCAATGCCGGCAAGAAACCTCCCAAAAGGATGAAGAGAATAATCATAAGTGCCGGAATCATAAAATGCTTATAGTCCATAAAAGTATTATATCTATTCTGTACGGACAGAGATATTCTAGGCATATTGCTCTTCGCACCAGTATTGCCTGAGTTAGCCAGGACCTCATGTGAGAATTCATTGCAAAGGGCAGTAAGATAGTTGCTTCCAATATTACCTTTCGTCTCATTTACAGCATTGATACTGATCAATATAGGAGTGGTACCGGTATTTATCAGATCGTTCTCGAAATCTGCCGGAATCTCCAATATTGCATCGGTTTTTGACAGTTCAAGTCTATCCAATGCAACCGAATAATCCTGAACCACATCATTGAGGATGAAGTAGTCGGACAATTCGATTTTCTGAATGAACTTCTGTGCCAATACACCGCCATCGTGGTCAACAATAGTCAGATTGATGTTCTTGATATCCATATTCACAATCCATGGGATAACCAGCATTATCATCACAGGGTAGATAATGACCAATTTTGGAAGAAATCGGCTCCGAAAGAACTGGGTGAACTCCTTTTTCAGCAAATATTTTATTATCATCTCAATCTGTATTTGAATTGTTTTAGACTAACCGTAAGCAGGAGTGTCGCCATAAATCCCAAGACAATAAACTCCTTCCATATCTGAATTAGCGGAAGACCTTGAATCATAATCTTTTTCACACCCAGGATATACCATTTTGCAGGAACAATATCCGATATGATTTGAAATATCTTAGGCATACTCTCAATAGGAAACAACAGGCCCGAGAAAAACAGTACCGGTATCAACAATACCATTCCCGAGGCCAGCATGGCAGCCACCTGAGTCTCCATCCTGGATGAGATGAAGATACCTAGTGAAAGAGCCACTATGATATACAGAATAGATAGTGCCGACAGGGTAATCAAACTACCGGCAATAGGAATATCCAGCAAGAAAACCGATAGTAGCAATATCGTAGTGTAGTTTACCAGAGATACGCATATATAGGGAATTATCTTCGCTATGATAATCGTAATTGGCTTCATAGGCGATACCAGTAACAACTCCATTGTGCCAATCTCTTTTTCACGAACAATAGATATCGATGTCATCATGGCGCAGATCAAAATAAGAATCATACCCATCACGCCCGGTACAAATCCGTACGCACTTCTCATCTGAGGGTTATAAAGCATCTTTATGTTCGGCTGAATGCCGACTTTCGATGCGGTAGGAGTTATGGAGTACATATAATCCTGAATGATATTACTTGCATATCCCACCTCGGCCGTTGCACTGTTGGTGTTGCTGGCATCAGTGATAATCTGTATGCCGGCACCATCTGCAGAGTATAGCTGGTTGTCATAATCCGGTGAAAACACAAGAGCCATGTCAATATCCCCCTGTTGGAATTTCCTGTCTATCTCGCGTGAATCGTAGGAAATATCCGCAATGGTGAAATACTTACTTGCATCCAACTTTTCCGTAATCTGCCTAATATGTTCGCTCTGCTCTGAGGCCACAATATTTACATTGACATTCTGAATCTCGTTAGAGAGGGCAAATCCGAATAGTATGATCTGGATGATAGGCATGCCCATAAGAATCATCATAGTGCGTACATCGCGAAATACATGATGAAATTCCTTGATAACAAAAGCTTTAAACTGTTTCATATCTATTCGTTTCGTTTTGCTTTACGGGCAAGTTGATAAA
Source organism: uncultured Bacteroidaceae bacterium (assembly GCA_964646955.1). GTDB lineage: Bacteria > Bacteroidota > Bacteroidia > Bacteroidales > Bacteroidaceae > Colenecus. Next base: position 5,733 of record CAZYFO010000057.1, read on the forward strand.
ACACATCATCCATGGACTGTGCCGAAAACTGCTTCTTTAGGTTCGAAGGAGTATCAAGAGCCTCAATTCTGCCATCTACCATGATGGAGACCCTGTCGCAATATTCAGCTTCATCCATATAGTGGGTAGTCACGAATATCGTAGTTCCATTCTGAGCGGTATTACGTATCATCTTCCAAAACTCACGCCTTGTAAGCGGGTCAACACCGCCGGTAGGCTCATCCAGGAAAATCACCTTAGGCTCATGTATTATAGCCACCGAAAAGGCCAGCTTCTGTTGCCAGCCAAGCGGTAGCGCCTCAGCCAGCTCGTCCGCAATAGACTCCATATCCAGGCGCTTTAGCAGAGCATTGGTCTTCTCCTTGATCTCTGAATCCTTGAGCCCGTAAATGCCTGCGAACAGTTCAATATTCTCCCTAACCGTCAGGTCCTTGTACAGTGAAAATTTCTGACACATATAGCCAATGCTCTTCTTGACCATCTCCGGTTGAGTAGCAACATTATAGTCACCAACCGTTGCAAACCCTCCCGATGGTTTACTCAGTCCGCACAGCATCCTCATGGCAGTAGTCTTGCCTGCGCCATTGGCTCCCAGGAAACCGAAAATCTCACCCTCGGCAACCTCAAAAGAGATATTGTTCACGGCCACAAAATCCCCGAAAACCTTTCTAAGATTATCTGCGTATATCGCTCTCATACCTCTTCTTGTTTAATTCTATGAAACAGTCCTCCAGACTTGGTTCGCTCTCACCTTTGAAAATATTCTCCGCACAGTACTTTATTATATTCTGAGGAGTCTCATTCATCATGAATTTTCCGTTATTCATCAGTGCAATTCTGTCACAACGGGCAGCCTCGTCCATATAGGGTGTACTTACTATTATGGTCAATCCCTGCTCCTTCAGGTTGCTCAGCATCTGCCAGAACTCCTTGCGGCTGACAGGGTCCACTCCCGTTGTAGGCTCATCCAGAAACAGCACTTCCGGTTTATGGATCATGGCACAACACAGAGCCAGCTTCTGCTTCATGCCACCCGACAGCTTGCCTGCACGACGTGTCTTGAAAGGCTCAATCTGCTGATAAATATCCTTTACCAGATGATAGTTCTCCTCAATCGTAGTGTTGAATACCGATGCAAACAGCGATAGGTTTTCTTCAACCGTCAGATCCTGATAAAGAGAGAATCTGCCGGGCATATATCCCACAATACTCCTGATAGCCAGAAACTCCTTCACCACATCATGCCCGCAGACAGACGCACTCCCGCTGTCCGCCAGAAGCAGTGTTGTCAGAATCCTGAATAGGGTAGTCTTACCGGCTCCGTCAGGACCAATGATTCCAAAAATCTCACCCTCATCAGCCTCAAAAGAGACATTGTCCAGTGCCTTAACCTTAGGGTAACTTTTGGATATGTTATTTGCTGTTACTCTCATTATAGTAAAACCTCTCCGTACATTCCAATCTTAATATAACCGTCATTTTTCACCAGAATCTTGACAGCATATACCAAATTCTCCCTGTCATTCTTGGTCTGGATGCTCTTTGGAGTGAATTCGCTCTTATCCGAAATCCATGAGATAGTACCCTCATACTCTCTGATATTGTTGCCACCAAAATCGGCACACACCTTAACCTTCTGTCCCAACTTGATATCGGTCAGCTGCCCTAGGGTGAAGTAGGCCTTAAGAGTCATATTGTCAGTGTCGGCTACCTTGAAAAGCGGTTTCCCCACCACAGCAAGCTCACCTTTCCGTGCATATCTGGACAGTACTATTCCATTTATCGGTGAAGAGATATTGCATTTCTTCAGCTGGTCATCCACCTGTGCTATCTGCACCTTGAGAGCCGCCATCTGAGCTTCAATAGTAGAAGTGCTCTTCTGCAAGCTCGATTGAGCCGCAGAAATCTGCCCCTCAAGCACACTTATTGAAGAGTTAATGTCATCCACCTGTTTTTCAGTAGCCGCATTGGACTTATATAGACTCTCAATCCTGGCTTTCTCGGTCTTCTGCTTTGCAAGTTGCTCTTTCAATGCCGCCAGCTGGGCTTTTGCATCCGGAATAGAAGCCTGCAAACCCTTAAGGTTGTTCATCAGTTGTTCCTTGGTAAGATACAGTTGAATAGAGTCGATTATGCCGACCCTTTCATCTTCTGTGACCTTTTGCCCATCCTGTAAATTAAGCGAAAGAATCTTTCCGCTCATCTCAGAAGATACAGTCACCTCCTCAGCTTCGAAAGTTCCCGTAGCGTCAAACTCATTAGATTTGTTACCGCAAGATATTGCCATAATTGATGCAATGCAAAGAGCGGAATTATATAAAAGTTTCATATTCATTTTAAATTAGTTGTTTGTAATATGTTTACGTTCGTACATTTTTTGCAGATACTCTATCTCATGAACAGACTTGTCCAAAAGAGCCTTTGACTCACTTGTGATGTCGCTCAACAATTCATTCAGAGTAATTGTCCCATTCTGGTATTTTGCTTGAGATGTCTCGCGTACATAACTTCTGAGGCGTATCATCTCATCGTCATCCTTCATTACAGACGATATCTGATCTATCTCAGCGTCCTTTTGAATCTGCTCCAGTCTATTATTGTAAAGGAACCTGTTTCTCTGAATATCTATTTGCTGAGAATTGGTCTTGATCGTGTTGAGATTGTTTTTTCTTGTGTACAGTGACGATAAGTTCCATTGGAATCCTATCCCTACGATATAGTCCGTGCTCCATTTGTAATCCATCATATCATCAAACATATTAAGACTCGGATATCCGTACAGCCCTTGGGCGAAGAGCTTGAAACGTGGCATAATAGCAGCGTTTACCATCTCCTCCTTGGCTCCGAGTGCAGACTCTTGAGCGTCAAACAGGGTCAACTCAGGACGATTATTCTCATTCTGAAGGGCCAACATATCTATTGAAGGTTTCTCAAATACTGCCTTAGGCGGAATCTGCTCACCCAACATTAAGGACAATACCTTTATATAGGCATCTCGTGTAGTCTCAATCCTGGATTTAGTCTGGTTGTTGGTAATAATCTCAGCCTTGATTTTATAGAGGTCACTCTCTAAGGCAAGACCGTTTTTCACGCCAGCCTCCAGGAAATCATAATTGCTCTGCAGGGTCTTTGCAACCAGCTCATTGAGTTTGAGATTCTCATCCAGCATCAGAATACCGAAAAATATCTGATTCACTCTGCCTCTCAAAGCATACATCTCTACATCAGTCGAAGCCGTTGACACCACCTTTTCAGCCTTGGCAGCATCCTTCTGAGATTTAGTATAGCCACCATCCCAAACCGTCTGGCTTACATCCAGCACCATCTTGTACTGATCATTCCTCAGGCCTTCCATATCCAGTCCCATCAGCCTGTACTGCGTTTCCATCTGCTCCGGAAAAGACATCACCTCACTCTGATAGGTGGCCTGTCCCGACAGACTGATTTGCGGAAGATAGGCACGTGAAGCATTCTGAACGTTGAACTCAGACAGTTTCTCCACCAATTCATACTGCCTGATCAGAGGATAATTCTCCCTTGCTTTTTGCTGGCACACCTCCCATGTGTACCCGGCCTGGGCAGGAATCAAACAACATCCTAAAACAAGACTGATAAAAAATCTTTTCATCATAGTAACATAGCTTTTAATTCATTCATAATGTGACCTCTCCAACTATCCAGAAACTCATTGTAAAACTCCTCGTTATCAAACAAAACCTCAACCGCAATAGGTTTCATCAGAAATGGAAAAATAGTCTGGGAAATAATCTGCAATCCCAGAAATTCCAACGGAACAGACTTAATCCTGCCACTATCCATCTCCGCACGTGCTATCTTTGTAAACTCAAATATATAAGGGATGAAATCCTGAGTAGAAATAATCTCTCTGACCTTGTTCAAATCCCTGCGGCATTCAGTCAGAATGAAAAAGATAAAATCAGGATTCTTCTTCAACGCATCCTGATAACAGGTAATAATCTTTTCAATCTTCTCAAAAAAAGTCAGATCTCCGGTCAGAATAGACATCGCATTAGGAATCACAAGCTTAAAAATACTCCCAGCAACAGCCTGAAACATCTTCTCCTTAGTTCTGAAATAATAGTGCAGGGTAGGCCTGTTCATCTCCAGCTTCTGTGCAATCTCACTCATACTGGTATTGTCATAGCCATTCTTGATGAACAGCTCCTTAGCCACCTGGATAATCCTTTCTTCAGTTTCGTTCATATCATAATTATTTTATTACTGACATAACTATTTGACACTATAATCTGACACTACTGTCAGATTCGCAGCAAAAGTATGGAAATGTTTTTATTCTGCACCAATTAATTTGAGATTTTTTTTCAGAAATCGAAGAAGATTCTTGGCTGGTATTGGAATTTTTAAATACTTTGCAAGAAAAAAAACGATAGACAAATGAAAACCAAGAAGAAATGTTTGATGATGCTTATGTCAGGGTTGTTTCTGACAGGAAATATTTACGCTCAGAATGATGTAAAACCAACGGGGATAGAAATTGTATCCAAGTTGGAAAAGCCTGCCACAAAGTTCAAAGAGAAAGATTTATCAGGGTACTTGCTGGTATATTTCAAAGACCAGGACCAATCGGCATATATGGCGATAAGCAGTGACGGATATACCTTTACGGATATTAATAACGGGAATCCCGTGTTTATCGGTTCTGAGCTGGCCGAACAAAAAGGCGTTCGCGATCCCCACATTACTCGTGGTCCCGATGGCGCATTTTATCTTGCAATGACCGACCTGCACATCTTCGGCCAACGCGCAGGCTACCGCGATACCGAGTTTCAACGTCCTGCCGAGAAATACGGATGGGGCAACAACCGCGCTCTTGTTCTTATGAAATCATACGACCTTATACATTGGACTCACTCCGATTTCCGTGTTGATTTGGCATTTCCTGAACTTGGCGATATAGACTGCTCATGGGCTCCTGAAACCGTTTATGACCCGGTAGCAAAAAAGATGATGATATATTTTACTATCAGGTATAACAATAAGGAGTGTCATATGTACTATTCATATCCGAACGAAGACTTTACAAAATTGGAAACCACTCCGACAAGAATAACCGAAATAGGAGGTCTCGACGGTGACATTACTAAGGTGGGTAACCAATATCAGCTTTTCTATGTTTCCGATGCCAAAATTCTACATTCCGTTTCTGACAAGATAAACGCAGGTTATCCGATCGATACAAAGCGTATTGATCCTGAAACAGTATCAACCGAAGCACCCAATCTGTTTAAAAGACTTGGAACAGACAAATATGTGCTGATGTACGATGTCTATGGTGCCAGACCCAG
>CAZYFO010000058.1:0-10656 GCA_964646955.1 uncultured Bacteroidaceae bacterium
TAAAGAAATCCGGAAGTGGAGTCTTCCCTTCAAAAACATATTTCCCCTGGCCTATCTTTTTGTATAGTGAATTTTCATCATCAAACTCATCATTTATTTCTCCTAATATCTCTTCTATGACATCCTCTAATGTTACCAATCCTGAAGTACCTCCAAACTCGTCAACCACAATAGCCATATGAACTCTGTTGGTCTTGAAATCGTGCAACAGATCATCCAACTTTCTAGTCTCAGGAACAAAAAAAGCCGGTCTAATTAAAAACTGCCAACGGAAAGATTCACCCTTATCCAGATATGGAATAAGATCCTTAATGTAAAGAATGCCTTTGATATTATCTGATGTATCTGAGTATACGGGTACTCTAGAATAGATATTTTCCACGACACACTTCATGACTTCCTGATATGAGGAGTTTATATCCAAAGCAACCATATCAAGCCTTGATGTCATAATCTCCACTACAGTTTCATCACCGAACTTTATAACCCCCTCAAGCATTTCCTGTTCTGCTGATATCTCGTTTGAATCTGTCAACTCCAAGGCATGTTCAAGTTCATCAACTGAGATTTTATAGTTATTCTTAACTACAAGTCTATTCGCTACTATCGTAGATTTCATCAATACAGAAGAAAGAGGCTTGAGCAGTAAAACCAAAACGGTAAGCATTGGAGAAGCCTTTCTACTGAATGAAAGAGAATTATTGGATGAATACAGTTTGGGTATTATCTCTCCAAATAAAAGCAGAATAAAAGTAAGAAGAACAGTTAGGACAACGAACTCCACCCATTCAGCTGTTCCAAAATCTACAATATGGCCGAAAAACAGATCAAGCAAAAGTATAATTGCCACATTAACCATATTGTTGGCTATTAATAATGTAGCCAACAACCGTTCCGAGTCCTTCAATAGAAAGCGTGCTTTTGCATCACGTATGCTACTACCTCTGTTTATAGATTTTGTATCAGTAGGAGATAACGAGAAAAAAGCAATCTCAGAGGCAGATACAAATCCCGACACAACAATCAAAAGCAGGGCAATTATCAAAGCGATAATCGACCCTGCTGATGGAGAACTGAAATTTATACTACTATAAGCAGAGTTCAGCATAATTTCTAAAACACTCGGTTCTATAGGACTCTTTTTTTAATTAAAATGGCAATCCCGAATCAACGGAATCAGCCAGTTTAGGTAGCTCTACTTGCTTGGATTGTACAACTTCTGTATCCTGATTTTTTGCAACTCCACGAGGAGAGAGCATCTCCAAGAAATCTACAAATATTTCAGTCACATAGCGTTTTATCCCATTCTGGTCATCATACGAGCGATACCGTATGTTTCCTTCCACATAGAGTTTATCCCCTTTGTGGACATACTTCTCGACAGTCTCGCCCAATCCTCTCCAAAAAATTAAGGTGTGCCATTCAGTTCTCTCAGGTACCTGTGTACCATTTTGTAACGTATACGCACGATCAGACGTAGCAAGAGTTACAGTTGCTACACATACGTGATTGTCCAGATATTTCACTTCCGGATCTTTTCCAACGTTACCAATCAAAATTACTTTGTTTACTGACATAAAAATTGGTATTAAGTTTTTCATGGCAAATGTATTCTTTTTTTTTCAAAACGGCAATCTCATTTAAAGTCAATTTTGTAAACAAAAACCAAAAACAACGGAATAAAAACTTAATCTAAAAAAAATAGAGACAAAGTGTTTGCCCATTTCATCTAAAACCTATACATTTGCAACTCGAAAAAAATGAATTTACAAATTTTTGAATTAAATAATTGAGAATATGACAAAAGCAGATGTTGTTAGCGAAATCGCAAAAAAAACCGGCATCGACAAGGCTGACGTTTTAGCTTGTGTTGAGGGTTTTATGGATGTAGTAAAGAATTCGCTCGAAAAGGAAGAGAACGTTTACTTGAGAGGTTTCGGTAGTTTTATAATCAAGAAAAGAGCAGCAAAAGCCGCTCGTGATATACTCAAGAACACAACAATAACAGTTCCTGAGCATAATATTCCCGCTTTCAAGCCGGCAAAAACTTTCTCATCAGCTGTAAGAAAGTAATAGATAACATTTAAATTAATTAATTATGCCAAGCGGTAAAAAGAAGAAAAGACATAAGATGTCGACGCATAAGCGCAAGAAAAGATTAAGAAAGAACAGGCATAAGAGCAAATAATTGTCTGCTATAGAACACGAAGAACAAGCTTGCAGGGAACTTACAAAAATCTCATATCAAGTTTGTTCTTTGTTTTTAATTTATAAAAAAATGATAAGCGAACTTGTAGTAAACGTACAACCTAACGATATTTCAATTGCCATTACAGAAGACAAAAATCTGGTAGAATACCAGAAAGAAAGTCGTGAAATGGCCTTTTCGGTTGGAAATATCTATCTTGGCAGAGTAAAAAAGATTATGCCGGGATTAAATGCATGTTTTGTCGATATCGGTTCAGACAAGGACGCCTTTCTTCATTTTCAGGATTTAGGTCCTCAATTCGCAACCATTCAGAAATACGTAAGACAGGTCTACAGCAATAAAAAGAAGTTGCAGCCTTTCAGTAAGGCGACAATTGTCAATGAGAACGATAAGGAAAGCACAATCTCTTCATACTTAGAGCAGGGGCAGGAAATAATTGTTCAAGTGGCAAAAGAGCCAATATCGACAAAAGGTCCCAGATTGACATGTGACATCTCATTTGCAGGACGTTTCCTAATTCTTATTCCTTTCGGAGATAAAGTTTCTGTCTCTTCAAAAATAAAATCAGGCGAAGAAAAAGCCAGATTAAAACAATTAATATATAGCATAAAGCCAAAAAACTGCGGAGTTATCGTACGCACTGTGGCTGAGGGAAAAAGAGTTGCCGAATTGGACAACGAATTGACAATACTACTTCGTAGATGGGAGGATAGTATTGAACAGATTCAAAAAGCCGACAAACCACAATGCCTGATATATGAAGAGACAAGCAGAACCATCGCTCTTCTTAGAGACCTACTTAATTCCTCATATGAATCGATATTTATCGACGATGAAAAGACGTTTCGTGAAGTACGAGATTACGTATCCTTGATTGCACCCGACAGCGTTGGAATTGTAAAGCTATATAAAGGAGAATTGCCAATCTTCGACAACTTTGCAATAACCAAACAGATAAAATCATCTTTTGGCCGTGTTGTTTCTTTTAAAAGCGGAGCCTATCTGATAATAGAACATACGGAAGCTTTACATGTCGTAGATGTAAACAGCGGCCACAGATTAAAAGCCGGGAATCAAGAAGAAAATGCTATAGACGTAAATCTTGGTGCTGCCGATGAATTAGCCCGTCAGTTGAGGCTGAGAGATATGGGAGGCATCATAGTGGTTGACTTCATTGATATGAATCTGGCTGAGGATCGCCAGAAATTATATGAGAGGATGTGTCAGAATATGAATCGTGACAGAGCAAAACACAATATCCTACCCCTTAGCAAATTCGGATTAATGCAGATTACCAGACAAAGAGTTCGCCCTGTTATGGACGTACCCGTCGATGAGACCTGCCCCACATGCTTTGGTAAGGGAATTGTCAAGCCTTCTATATTGTTCACCGACCAATTGGAAAACAAATTATCCTATTTGGTAGATAAAATGAAAATAAAAAAGCTCAAGTTGCATGTACATCCATATGTAGCTGCTTATATCGAGCAAGGAGTTTTATCCATCAAAAGGCAATGGCAACTTAAATACGGCTTCGGAATAAAAATCATTCCTAACCAGAGTTTACCATTGTTGAACTATACTTTTTTTGACAAAAACGGCCAGGAACTGGATATGAAAGAAGAACATGATATTAAATAGGACTAACAAAAAAACGAGGCAAAACCTCGTTTTTTTGTTTATCTTATTTCCAATTCCATCCCCACGACCAAAGGATTATCCGAACTCAAATTGTTTCTCCTGATAATCGATTTCATTCTTACGCCGTACAGCTGAGAAATAGACCACAGAGAATCATCCGCACGTACTACGTGGGTTTCGTACATCTTATCAGCTTTACTCTTTTTCTTCTCTAAATATATCACGCTGCCGGATTCTGGTGAATATTTTCTATCAATCTCATTAAATCTTCTCAGCGACATTCTGCTGGTTTCAAACTCACGGGCAATATCCTTTAGGGTCTCACCCTCATCTAATCTCACATAAAGCAATCCATTAGACAAGTAAGGTTGATGAGTAATCATATCCGGCTTTTCAAGACGGCCGCCTTTTTTGTCATATTTATCTAATCCATAAGCTTCGATTATATCAATAAGTCTATCAGCATACTGAGGATTCGTCGCATACCCTGCTTCTTTTAATCCATGCGCCCAGCCTTTATAATCAGTTAATTTCAAATCGAACAGAGAAGAATATCTCTGATGAGAAGCAAGAAAAACAGAATGGTCCTCGAAAGAACTTTCAGCAGACTTATATTTTCTAAAGCACTCATTTCTGCGATCATCATCGTGATAAAGAGTCTTACCATCCCAATCAGAATGACATTTTATACCAAAATGGTTATTACCCTCCACAGCCAATGTACTTCTTCCAGCATCTGACTCCAGTAATCCTTGAGCCAAAGTGATACTTGCCGGAACCCCGTATCTATTCATCTGATTAATAGCCCAATCTTTATACTTGTCAATATAAGAAATGTAAGCATTGTTCGCAGCAACTGCCAGGTTCGCAAAAATTATAGGTATAATCGCAAAAACAATAATTCTTTTTGAAAAATTCATCGGTTCATTCATTAATCGTCAGCGAAATTAGTTCAAAAGGCCGAGATAATTGAATTCCAACTTAAAAAAGAACTAACTTTGTCGATTATACATAATTATGCGAACAGATAAACTCACAATCGCATGGCAGGAATATTCCGTCAACGAATTGAATCAGTCAGATAAACTATTGGTAGAGTCTGCAAAAGAAACTACCAGGAATAGCTATTCGCCATATTCAGACTTCAAAGTAGGTGCAGCGGTACTATTAGGTGATGGTACCATAGTAAATGGTTGTAATCAGGAAAACGCAGCATATCCATCCGGAATATGTGCCGAAAGAGTAGCGATATTTGCCGCTGGTGCCATCAAGCCGGAACAACCCATTACAGCTATAGCAATCGCAGCACATCACAAAGGTCACTTCACAGATATTCCTATTACTCCCTGCGGAGCATGTCGACAGGTAATGGTGGAGACAGAGCTCAGATACGGCAAACCCATAAGAATCATTCTATCCGGAGAAAGCAAAATCATGGTTTTTGAAAGCGGCATAAATCAGTTATTGCCCTTTTGCTTTGGAGCCGATTCAATCAAATAGTCATATTGACATAGGTATTACTGCCACGATGTCACTATCAGATATCATGGCAAATTATTTGTTATATGTGTTATTCGTTATTGTAATATTATTTCAATGAAGAAAAATAAAAAGAATCACGATATGTCAGAAGAAAAAAAATCAGTTCAGGATGCTGATAATCTCAATCAAACACCTGCTGACGAGAACCTGCAGAATGAACAGAACGTAGAAAATGAGGCGGTTGAACAGACTGAATCAGTTAGCCAGGAAGCATCAGACAATGCTGAAATAAGATTAACAGAAGCAGAAATCAAGCTCGCCGATATGCAAGACAAGTTCCTTCGTCAGGCAGCAGAGTTTGACAACTACCGCAAACGTACTGTAAAGGAGAAAGCCGAACTCATTAAGAATGGTTCAGCTGATATTATGACTGAAATATTGCCTTTCATAGATGATCTGGAAAGAGCTATTGCAAACTCTCAAAAATCAGATGACTTTCAAACATTAAAAGATGGCATAGAGATAATCTACAATAAGTTGATGCGTACTCTTGAACAGAAAGGGCTACAAAAGATTTCTCCCAAAAACGAACCTTTTGATACTGATTTTCATGAGGCAATTGCTATGATACCGGCTCCCAATGAAGAATTAAAAGGCCATGTCTTAGATTGTACCCGCGACGGATACAAACTTAACGACAAGGTATTACGTCATGCACAGGTAGCTGTAGCTCAATAATCCGATATAAAAAAATGGCAAAAAGAGATTACTACGAAGTACTGGGGGTGTCAAAGACAGCTACAGCCGATGAAATAAAGAAAGCATATCGTAAAAAGGCAATTCAATATCATCCTGATAAAAATCCGGGAAATAAAGAAGCGGAAGACAAATTCAAAGAGGCTGCTGAGGCATATGGAGTTCTCAGTGACCCCGATAAACGTGCAAAATACGATCAGTTCGGATTCGATGGTCTAAACGCCGGCAACGGATTTGGAGGTGGCGGATTCAGTGGGCAGGGAATGTCCATGGATGATATCTTCTCAATGTTCGGAGACATATTCGGAAACGGAGGCGGATTCGGCGGTGGAGGCTTCAGTGGCTTCGGCGGGTTTGGCGGTCGCTCTGGCTCTCGTAGCGGAGAACGCAAGTTCAAAGGTGCAGATGTCAGAATAAAAGTATCTCTCACATTAGAAGAGATAAGCACCGGAGTCACAAAAAAATTCAAGGTAAAAAAATTAGTACCTTGCACTCATTGTAATGGTACCGGAGCGGAAAATGGTTCAGGCACACAGACTTGTCCTGATTGCAATGGAACCGGAACAGTAACCCGTACACAACAAAGTATATTCGGAATGATGCAGACACAGACTGTCTGCCCACGTTGCGGAGGTGAAGGTAAGATTATTAAAAACCGTTGTCTACATTGCAATGGAGACGGAGTTGTAAATGGAGAAGAAATCGTTGAAGTAAAAATACCCGCAGGTGTTGCAGATGGTATGCAACTTATAGTAGAAAACAAGGGAAATGCCGGAAAACACAACGGATATCCGGGAAGCTTACTCATTGTCATTGAAGAGATACCACACAAGGATCTTATTCGTGACGAGAACGATTTAGTATACAATCTTCTGCTTTCTATACCTCAAGCCACACTAGGTGGTGCAATTGAAATACCTACACTTGACGGAGCAGTTAAACTCAAGATAGAACCCGGAACTCAGCCGGGCAAAGTCCTTCGTCTTCGCGACAAAGGTTTGCCAATTCTTCGCAGTAACCGTCGTGGTGATATGCTTGTAAATGTCAGTGTATATATCCCTGAATCTCTGTCAAAGGAAGAAAAAGCGGCGATGGAAAAGCTTTCATCATCCGAACATTTTCAGCCCTCTCAGAGTGTAAAAGAAAAGATATTCAAGAAATTCAAAAGTTTCTTCGACTAATAATCCGTTCCCAAATTTCTTCAGTAAATTTGAGAACGTTTTTTATGTATCCGTTTTTCTTCCAATAATCAGTAATAAAGTGACCTATCAAGAAACCATAGATTATCTTATTGAACAAGCTCCTATGTTTCAGCAAGTAGGCAGTAATGCCTATAAAGAAGGGCTTTTCAATACTATTAAGTTAGATAAAAATGCAGGTCATCCACATACCAAATATCGTACCATTCATGTAGCCGGCACCAATGGTAAAGGAAGTGTGTCACATACTTTGGCTGCCATCCTTCAGTCTGCCGGATACAAAGTTGGGCTATACACCTCTCCTCATCTTATCGACTTTAGAGAACGGATTCGGGTAAACGGTAAGCCCATCAGCGAGGAAACAGTAGTAAAATATATCGAAGACGAGCGACCTTTTTTTGAACCCATTCACCCCTCTTTCTTCGAAGTCACCACAGCCATGGCATTCACCTATTTTGAAAGTCAAAAGGTAGACATTGCCGTAATAGAAGTCGGATTAGGAGGCCGGCTGGATTGTACAAACATCATTCATCCGGACCTATCTATTATCACAAATATCGGACTTGATCACGTCAAGTTCCTGGGTGACACACTTGCTAAAATCGCATTTGAGAAGGCCGGAATAATCAAACAAGGAGTCCCTGTAGTCATTGGTGAAGACTGTGAAGAAACCAGACCGGTCTTCGAAAATAAGGCAAAAGAGTGTAATTCACCAATAGTCTTTGCTCAAGACAACAAATCCGTTAAATCATACAACTACTCTCAGGACGGAGCCCTCATTTACGACACAGACTTATACCCTAACCTATCGGGTGAATTGAAAGGATATTGCCAACACCACAATGCCAACACCATACTAACTGCCATACAAATATTGAATAACTCAGGCTACAAGATATCAGAAGCGGCAGTCAGACAGGGTTTCTCCTCTGTATGCGAACTGACCGGGCTAAGAGGCCGCTGGCAGACATTGGCTGATGCACCTAAAATGGTATGCGACACAGGTCATAACGTACACGGCCTTACTTATATAGCCGAACAATTAAAACAGATAAGTTGCAAACCCGAATTCGGAAAACTACGTATCGTTATAGGAATGGTCGACGATAAAGACGTAGAAGGAGTACTTAAGATAATGCCGCAAAATGCAACATACTATTTCACGCAAGCAAGTGTAAAACGAGCTCTTGACGCAACAAAATTAAGCAGTCTGGCACATACATTCGGCCTAAAAGGAGATTGCTACAAAGATGTCGCAGAGGCTGTCGACGCAGCTCGTAAGGAATCAGATTCCAATGATTTCATCTATATAGGAGGTAGCACCTTCATCGTAGCCGATTTATTCTCACTCCCGGAATTCCGTTACGAAGAATAGTAACTTTTGGTGTAATTCGGCTTCCTTAAGGCCAATCCTGATGAGTTTAAAAACTGTAGTACACGAAATCAAAAAAAACTGATTTAGAAAAGTACCGCACTTACCAGGGTAATTACCAGCCGAACAGCCCTGTTTTTCCAGTGCCCGCGCACACTCTTTTCAGTAACTGTGCACATTTTTTGAAAAATCAGTGCACAATTACCATCGTATTTGTTAAGTTTTATCTTGAAAACAGTGCACAGTTACGACGGTAATTGTGCACAGATACGACGGTAACTGTTAACTGTTTCTGAGGAAATCACGTTGTCATGGTAATTACCCTCACAACGTGATTTTGGGAGTACAATTCTCGATTTTTTGTATTATATTCCGGCTATAAGCAGATAATAAAACATGTAATAATATTGCAAAAACTAGTATTAGCAATCAGAACGTGAAACACCATTGTGTAATTCGAAAAACAAAGGAATTATTATGATTATTAAAAATGATACATAACTTTGATATCATCTATAGATAAAACAAGAAATTGGCTGAGTTAAGTCCACACTAATTTAATTCCGCCAACGGAGTATCGATTATAATTATAAAAAGTTATACCGTTTAAAATTGAATGATTAGATGATTAAATCAAGCAGTTTTGTACTATTGAACGTTCTATTGACCGCAGGTATGTTCGTTGCATCATGTAAAAGTGATGTTTTCTACAATTCTGATGTAGAAACTATTGAGGTAGACTTTAGAGATCTCAAAAGTGTATCATGTGATGAAGTCATTGATAGTATACGCTTTGTAAAACTTGAAACCACTGAAAAAAGTTTGATTGGCAATATTGATAATATTTTTTTTGTTGACAGCACGATAGTTGTATTTGACGAATTTGTTACTAATTCTGCTAACTTATTTGATTTGAACGGGAAGTTTAAGAAGAGGTTATCCAATAAAGGTAACGGTCCAAAAGAATACCTTAAAATATCGGATTTATTTATTGATAAAAACAGAATAGGAATAAAGGATAATCTGAAATCCAGAATACTATTTTACGATTGTGATGGTAATTATCTGGAGACAGTCAAAACTCCATACGTTTTTGGAGATATTAGAACTATTGATGAGGATAAATACATATTACACTTAGATGGAGTTAATAATACCGGGGGAAAAGAGTATGACAAATCATCTTTTGTAATTGTAGATAAACAATTCAAACCACTATACGGAATAGTTACAACACTAATAAGTGAAGACTTCAGTTGGTCATATATAAACAACTATTTTCCAAATGGAAATGAAATGATGTGTATAGCAGATATGCAAGATGATATCTATTTGGTTAATAGTAAAGGATATAAAGCAAAATATAAGTTTGTTATAAAACCCAACAATTTATATGACCAAACGTATTGGAACGACGAAGAATTTACTGAAATGAGCAAATATTATTCACGTTTCAATGGGAGCTTTATTGAACTCGAGGATCTCTCTTATTTTAGTTTAATTAAGGCCGAGAATGGAAGATCTTATTTCACAAATGGCATAATATATAGTCATAAGACTCATTTAACTAAAATACTTGACATGGTAAGTTCTGATCCATTAATGATGTTTTTCAACAACACGAAAACCGGATATAAAAATAACACATTAGTAAGCGTGTCAAATGCGAATAATATAATCAGTATAAAACAACAACTCATAGAGAAAGGCGGTTATAATGAATCTATGGCAGCACTATGTGATGGTCTCACTGTTGATTCCAATCCAGTATTATTCTTCTATGATATTGATATAAATGAGTGAGGCAATATTAAATAACCGACCCCTTAACTAAACAAAAAATTGACAGAGCTAGAAATACACTAATTTAATTGCACTAACTAATATGAAACAGAATCTTTATTTTGGTTACTTTGAGTTTGTTGCTGACATTGTCTTGCTACAACAATGATAATTCTAAAATCCTGATTGATGACCGGGAGGTGGATTTCCTGAAC
>CAZYFO010000059.1:0-8932 GCA_964646955.1 uncultured Bacteroidaceae bacterium
GTTTGATACTGACAGTTACAGCTCTGCCATATCGGTTTATGAGAAAGGACTGCGTTATTCTTTTAACTACAGTTCTCTGTATGGTGAGGGTTTGAGACTCTCTTCGGTAGCGAAATTTTCAATTACTGACATGATGTATGTGACTGCAAAGATAGCATCGTCCAAATATTTCGACAAGAAGGAGATAGGTTCGTCCACACAGCGTATTGACGCTTCGCACAAGGAGGATATATATCTTCAGCTCCATTATAAATTTTAATGCAATGAATGGTGTTTGCGAGGCTCATTATCGGTCTGATTTTATTAAATTTGCAAATCCGGCTTTTAAAATTCTGACAAATGGCGACTGTTTTATATTCTTCACCCATCTTCGGTCCTATCCATAGTCGTAGATTAGGTGTTTCTCTTGGTATTAATTTGATGCCGGGAGATGGTAAGATTTGTACGTTTGATTGTGTTTATTGCGAATGCGGCAGAAATGCGGAGCATCATACTCATCTCAAGCGTCCATCGCGAGAAGAGGTTAGAGAGGCTCTTCGTGCACGATTGTTGCAGATGAAGGCTCTGGGTCCTTTTCCTAACGTTTTGACATTTGCAGGAAACGGTGAACCAACGGCGCATCCGCAGTTTGCAGATATTGTGGATGACGTGATTGCGTTACGTGATGAGTTTTTCCCGGATGCAAAGGTGAGTGTCCTCAGTAATGCGACTAGGGTGATTGACGATGCAGTATTCGGTGCTCTGATGAGAATTGACAACAATATCCTGAAGCTGGATACAGTCGACATAGAGTACATCAAGATTGTTGACAAGCCGGTTGGCAGATATGATCTGAATCAGATTATTGACAGACTGAAGTCTTTCAAGGGCCATGTAATTATTCAGACAATGTTTATGAAAGGTTCGATAGACGGTATAGATATAGATAACACCGGAGACGGATATGTATTGCCTTGGATTGAGGTTCTGAAAAAAATAGGTCCCGAAAAAGTGATGATTTATACCATTGACAGGGAGACTCCGATTAAAACTTTAGAGAAGGCGTCTCGTGAGACATTGGATGGTATTGTGACTAAATTAAAAAATGAAGGTTTTGATGCGTCTGCATCGTATTAATTCAAGTATTGATGAAGTTTGAAATAGGAAAAAAGGTTTTTCTTACGGTATCGATGCTGTTATTTATCGGTAGTGCATTTGCTACGGATAACGTTGAGATATGCGATAAGATAGACCATATAGTAAAGAACCAGTTGCCGGAAGGTACGGATGCAAGTATTGTAGTTTATGATCTTACAAACGATGATTGCATTTACGGTTATAGAGAGGATGTTCTCTGCCGTCCGGCTTCAATAATGAAGATACTGACTTCTACAACAGCTTTAGCTTGTTTAGGCCAAAATTATACTTTCGATACGAAACTATGTATTACCGGTACGATTGACTCGGACAGTACTTTGCATGGTGATCTTTATGTTGTTGGAGGTCTGGATCCTGCTTTTATGGAACAGGATATGCTTGGCATGATTTCGGATTTGACAAAAGCTGGTATAAAAAAGATCAACGGATCGGTAATTGCTGATGTCTCTATTATGGATTCAGTTTATTGGGGATCAGGCTGGTGTTGGGATGATGCTCCTTCCAGTTTTCAACCTTATATATCTCCATTGATGGTTCATGAAGGCTTTGTAACAGTTAGTGTAAAGCCTACGTCAAAAGGTGAGGCTCCGACCGTAAACATTTATCCTTCAAATAGGTTTATTAAGGTTGTCAATAAGGCGTTGACCAATGACAATACTTTAGGACCGTTGACTATCAGTCGCGATTGGATTAATAACGATAATACGATAATAATCTCGGGAAATTGTACCAAAACTCAAGCTAAAGAACTGAGTGTTGTAGGATCGTCGGATTTCTTTTTTTCGTTGTTCAAGGAGTATCTTTCTGATTATGGAATAATAGCAGAGAATTACGGTTGGGGTAAATGTCCTTCTAGTGCCGATGTAACTGTAACGGTTTCTCATGGATTGAAACCAATAATCAATGAGGCCTTAAAAGAGAGTAATAACCTGTATGCAGAGGCAATGTTTTTACAGTTAGGGCGACTATCTAAGCCGGATGGCGTAACATTCAAAGATGCTGCAGAGTATGAGGAGTTGTTTATTAGAAGAACTCTAAAAAACAAAAAGGCGTCATTTAATATAGCAGATGGATGTGGTTTGTCTATGTATGACTATGTTTCATCCACATTGGTAGTTGATATGTTGAAGCACATATACAAAAATTCTCTGCTTTATGATGTTTTGTATGACTGTCTTCCTGTCTCTGGGATTGATGGAACATTGCGCGGTCGTCTCGCAACCTCAAAGACTACCGGAAAGATTCGTGCAAAAACAGGATCTGTTACTGGTTCGTGTACTCTAGCCGGTTATGCAGAGGGTTCGGACGGTAGGTTATTTGCCTTTTGTATAATGAATGAGGGCGCTATTAAGATGGCTCCTTCAAGAAAGGTACAGGATGCTATCTGTCATGCCATTTGTGAGTGAATCACAGACAACGTCCGTGTTGACTACAAACAGTCAGTCCTTTTCTGGCTTTCGATATTTTGTTTCAGCTTATTATACCCGGCTCTTTGTATTGTCGATTCTCTGAATTCGATATTGAAATCTTCTTCAGAGATGTTTTGAAGTATATCCGTGTTTTTGTCTGTAAAAACAGGTAAGAGACTGAAAACCGTCGATTGTGGTATGTTCTCGTTATGAGGGCAGGCACTCTGGCATTTGTCACATCCGAAGACTATTCCATCCAATATTGTGCTGTAGACATTAGGAATTTTCTCTTTGCTCTCAATAGTATGGAAGGATAGACACTTTCTCGCATCTAAGTGAGTTCTTCCTTCTTCATTGGAAAAGGAGAGAGCTCCTGTCGGGCAGGCTTGTAAACAGTTATTGCATCCGACACAATTGCCGGTGATTGGTTCGTCAGAATTGAGTTCTGAATTTAGGAATAGCTCTCCCAGAACAATATATGACCCAAGATTTGGAATGATGAGACAATTGTTTCTACCTACCCATCCCATTCCGGATTTCCAGGCCCAATAACGTTCCATAACGGGTGCTGAGTCACAGAAACATCGTCCGCTTAGCTGTTTATCAGTTGCATTCAAAAGGGAGATGAAGTTGAAAAGTTCATGAAGTTTCTCTTTCATCACTAAATGATAATCTCTCACCTTAGCGAATTTTGCGACATCTATTCTGTTGCTCTCTGCTTCTTTTGTATAATAATTTAGAGCTACCGATATGATGCTTTTTGTGCCTTCAAACAATAAATTTGGATCATATCGTTTCTCTTTGTTGCGTTCCAGATATGACATATCCGCCTGGAAACCTTCGCTGATCCAACTCTCCATGAAGTGAATATCCTTTTCGCAGACTGCTTCGGCACGGCTTATGCCACAGTAAGAAAAGCCGAGGCGTAATGCTTCGGCTTTAATCTTCTGTTCAATATTGTCTGATGATATTCTCATACAAGTTTGAATTCATATCCTTCACTCTTTAGCCATTCGATAGCTCTGGGAAGTGCGTATTTGAGATTTTTCTCACTTCGGACAGAGTCATGGAAGACGATAATTGAGCCGTTGCGGGTAAATCTCTTCACAATGCGCAGAACCTTTCTTCCGCTTAGCTTGCTGTTATAGTCACGTGTTATGACATCCCAGAAGATAATGTCATAGTCATCCAACATATACCTGTAAAGCCATCTTCTCATGATGCCGTGAGGCGGCCTGAATAGCCTGGTCTTGAAATAACGGTCGCATTTCTTTACATTGTCAATATAGTCGGGAGTACGCATATACATACTTCTTACATGATTGAAGGTATGATTGCCTACCTGATGACCGTGATCCAATATCTGTTGGAAAAGTTCCGGGTTTTTTTTGACATTATCGCCGACAACAAAAAAAGTGGCTTTAATATCATATTTGTCTAGTTCTTCGAGTAGCCATGGCGTAATTTCCGGAATAGGACCATCGTCAAATGTAAGATAAACCGAATGGTCTTCCGGATTCTTCCGGAAGACCCCTTTCGGGTATATCTTGTTTAATATCGGCGTGGGCTGTTCTAAGAACATTTTTGTCAAGAGCTATACTCTACTCTTAAATTGCTGAAACATGTTATCGAAGGCAATCATAGTTTCTTGGAATGTCTCTTTATCCATTCCGGCAGCTTCCATCTGAGATAATACAAAAGCATACAATCTTTCAACTATATCTTGAAATTCGCCGGCATTTGCAGCAAGCTGCTTATTGTCCATTGACAAATACCATTCCATTTTCTTGAAGTAGTCTGCGGCTATAGAAGTAAGTATTGTTAGGGCCTTTTCTTTCTCTCCAAGGGCAATAAAAGCTTTGGCAATCTCAGTCGAATAGCAGAGAAAATCATGAGGAAGAACCTTTGGTGACATCTCTGTCTCCAACTTATTGAGGAGATTCAATGCTTTATCTTTTTCCCCTTCGTTTATCAATGCAATGGCTAACTGGGCATATATGCGTCTGTGCGAGTAACACATACGACGTACTGTTTCATCGAGATATACATTCTCATTGTCAAGACCTCCGAAATTGAAACTCATCAGATTGTCATACATCTTTTGAGTATCGACAGCTACACCCATCTCGGCATTTGTGCTATAACCTAACTCTTGATAGTTGAATGGAGAAAATCTGTATGCCAATCCTTCAAGAACCAAGTATGGTCCCAGATTGAGGAAATTTTCGCTGGCAACTGTAGTTGCAATGTACAATGGTCTGGTCCAGTTGGTATGAGCTATCATGTCCAGCATCATTATCTCTTGTTTGAGAAGAGCTCTTTTACCTTTCAGACTGATATACATTCTATCCGGCATTTTGGCTTTTGTCTCTTCATCTGTCGACCCTATATACCCAGATGGTATCATCATTCCTGATTTGAGAATGGCATCCTTGTCGAGTTTCAGCCAAAGAGTGTCAGTTGGAATAACTCCTTTCTTCTTTATCCAAAAATCCAATGCATAATTCAACTCAAAAAGATCGTCGGTATTAGTGAAGCCTTGAGCCTTTGCCAACTCAAAGATTTGAGGTTTTAGATCCTGACGAATCTCAATATATTCGTTGGTTCCTGTTTCGTAGTCTATTCTTTCATAAGAGATAGGTACGGCAGGAGAATCATAAGCAGGACGTTTCATCTGGTCTATGTACCAGTCTGTCTGGAGATAACTCAGATTGCAGACGCGTGTATCGGTGCGGAATCCTTCCGTCTCGAGATTGTACCAAAGAGGGAAAGTGTCGTTGTCTCCGTTTGTGAATATGATAGGATTACCCTGCTTAGGCAGTGTTTTTAGGTAATTCTGGCCGAAGTCGCGACATGTGTATCGCCCGCTACGGTCATGATCGTCCCAAGTTTGTCCCACCATCTGAATCGGAATTATAAGGCATCCTAACACTGCAACGACAGCAGATGCCTTGTTGCCCAACAACTTTCTTAAGTATTCGGACAGGGCTGCTACTCCCAATCCTATCCATATTGCAAAAGCATAGAAAGAACCCGCATATGCGTAGTCTCGTTCACGCGGTTGCAAAGGAGTCTGGTTCAAGTAAACTACAATAGCCAGACCGGTCATGAAGAAGAGGGTGAATACTATCCAGAATTGATTTTTTCCCTCCTTATCTTTTCCAAATTGCCATATGAGTCCAATAATTCCCAGCAAGAAGGGTAGGCCGTAGAAAACGTTACGACCCTTTCCTTTCATGGAATCGGGTAGCAAACGCTGGTCTCCACCGATAATAAGTTTGTCTATAAAATTAATTCCAGTAATCCAGTTACCATGATCAATTTCTCCACTACTCTGAATATCATTTTGACGGCCTACGAAATTCCATAGAAGATATCTGACATACATGAAATTAACCTGATATCTAAAAAAGAACTTCAGATTGTCCATTTGTGTAGGAATTGTTAATTCCATTTTACGACCGCAGTTATCGTACTTTACGGTCTTGCCCTTAATGCCGCCGCACCAACGCTTGTATTCTGTAATATGATCGCCGTTGGCACTGTACATACGTGGGAATAACATGTTCTGAGCGTAAACGTACTCTATTTTATCATCCTTTACGTAGTAGATATCCTTTTCGTTCTCATTGGCCTTCTCTTTTCTACCGTATGATTTCCCTTTATGAGATAACTTTGCAGAACACATGTTACCGTTCACTTCATAAGCAATTTGAGAGGCATATGTCTGTCCATAGAAAAGAGGCCTAGTGCCGTATTGTTCACGTGCCAGATATTCTCCAAGAGAGAACACGTCTTCCGGCGAGCTCTGATCCATTGGAGGGTTTGCTGTTGAACGAATTACAATTACCGCATAAGAAGAATAGCCAATTGTAATCATCATTACGCAGAGCATAATGGTATTGAGTACTCTTGGTGACGGTTTGAATTTCTCGGCAATTCCACTATAGAAAAGGTAGAATGCAGCGATTATAATTACAGCAATACCAAAGAGTATGCCGCCAGCTTTATGGCCGTAGAAAGGCATTCCGGTCAAAGCAAGAGTTGTGATGAACGAAATATACATTCTTGTCTTTGAGGTCCCTTTCTGGCTCTCATATACACCCCAAACAATTGATGCTACGAGAAGTATTAAATATGTGATAAGGCCGGTGTTGAAAGGAAGTCCCAAAACGTTTACAAAGAGAAGCTCAAACCAACCGCCCACCTTAACGATTCCGGGTACAATACCGTATAGAACAGCTGAAATTAGAACGCCAGACAAACAGAAGGCTAAAATACCGCCTTTGAGTGTCGGATTCTCGGTCTTCTTAAAGTAGTAAACCAGTACAATGGCTGTAATACAGAGCAGGTTCAACAAGTGAACACCTACAGAAATACCGATTAAGTATGCTATTAATACTAACCATCTTGCACTATGAGGCTCATCACAAGATTCTTCCCACTTTAGAATCAGCCAGAATGTGACTGCCGTACAGAATGAGGAATAGGCATAAACCTCTCCTTCAACTGCACTGAACCAGAAGGTATCGCTCCATGTATATGCCAAAGCGCCTACTAATCCGGCTCCAATAATAGTTATTGTCTGCCATAAATCAGGATTGTTTTTCCCTGCTACAAGTTTCTTGGCCAAGTATGTGATGCTCCAGAAAAGGAACAGAATACAGAGTGCACTGAGAATTGCAGACATTATATTCACCATCATGGCGACTTGAGTCGGATCACTTACAAACTGAGAAAACAGATTTGCCGTGAGCATGAAGATAGGTGCTCCGGGGGGATGTCCCACTTCAAGTTTAAAACCGGTTGTAATGAATTCCGGGCAATCCCAGAAACTGGCTGTAGGTTCAATAGTCATGCAGTATGTAACTGCTGCTATTGCGAAAACTACCCAGCCGACGATTTTGTTTAACAGTTTGTAATTCATATCTGATGTTTCAGAGTTATTTTGTTTGAGTCTCAAAGGTAAGTAAAGCAAAATTTATAACCAAATGTGGTTTACAAGTCTTTTCCTATGTCGCTTCTGAAATGTTTGTCGGTAAATTCGATTTTGCGCGCACCGGCAAAAGAAAGAGCTAAAGCCTCTTCCTTGTTCTGTCCGTAAGAGCTTATCGCAATGACACGTCCGCCTGCAGTTATAATGTTGCCTTCAGCATCGAATTTGGTTCCGGCATGGAATACAATGCTCTCTTTGACATCATCCATGCCGGTTATTCTATATCCTTTTTCATAATTCCCGGGATATCCTCCGGAAACTAACATAACACATACTGCAGAACGATTGTCAATTTTCAAGGTTTTTTCATCGAGGTTTCCTTCGGCTACCCCTAGGAACAGGTCTACTATGTCACTGTCAAGTCGTAACATTACAGTCTCTGTCTCCGGATCTCCCATGCGGACATTGTATTCAATGACCATCGGTTCACCATTGACATTGATAAGCCCGAAAAAGATGAATCCTTTATATTCCAGTCCTTCCGATTTAAGGCCGTTTACAGTTGGGCGAATAATGCGCTCTTCAACTTTTGCCATCCACTCTTTGGTTGCAAAAGGTACCGGTGAAACAGAGCCCATACCGCCGGTGTTCAGGCCTGTATCATGTTCACCTACACGTTTATAGTCTTTTGCTTCCGGCAGTATCTTATAATGAGTACCGTCTGTCATAACGAAGACGGAACACTCTATACCGCTTAGGAACTCTTCAATTACGACCCTTGAGGAGGCTCCGCCGAACATGCCACCCAGCATATCTTTCAACTCTTTCTTAGCTTCGTCCAAAGTGGGGAGTATCAGAACTCCCTTTCCGGCACAAAGTCCATCGGCTTTAAGCACATAAGGAGCTTGAAGAGTCTCTAAAAAGCGCATTCCTTCTTCCAATTGATCACCGTTGAAAGTCTTGTATGCTGCAGTGGGTATGCCGTGACGTTGCATGAAATGTTTGGCGAAGTCTTTACTGCCTTCCATCTGTGAAGCCGCTTTTGATGGTCCTATGACAGGAATCGATTTAAGCGAACTGTCACTCTTGAAATAGTCATAAATACCCTCAACCAATGGATCTTCAGGTCCGACAACGACCAGTTCTATACTTTTCTCAAGTACGAAGTTTTTTATTCCAATGAAATCGTTTGCTTTTATTGCAACATTCTCACCTACTTGGACTGTTCCCGCATTTCCTGGAGCAATATATAGTTTATCGGTATGTTTGCTTTGAGCTATCTTCCATGCAAGCGCATGTTCTCTGCCTCCACTACCGAGCAACAAGATATTCATAGTCAGTCTTTTTTATTGTTGTTTCTGTTTCTGATTTTACCGGTCGGTTTATGTTCTCCAAGTCTGGGGCCGGAGAATGTTCTGGTGTTGAACTGTCTTTCTCCTTCTTTGCGGAA
>CAZYFO010000059.1:9032-10233 GCA_964646955.1 uncultured Bacteroidaceae bacterium
TTGTCAAAATCTTTCCATTTTTCAAAGGCATACTGAGTGCGGAATAGTCCCGGAGCCATGTTTCTGGCTATTAATGCAGCTTCTATTGCGATTGTTCCGGAGCCGCACATCGGATCTACAAAATCACATTTTCCGTTCCATCCTGAGATCATTATCATTCCGGCAGCTAAAACTTCATTGAGAGGGGCTTCCATCGTATCCTGACGATATCCTCTTCTATGAAGCGATTCTCCCGAACTGTCTAATGATAATGAACAGTCATCATGAGATATGTGAATGTGGAATGTAAGATCGGGATTAGTAACGCTGACATTCGGACGTTTGCCGAACTTCTCGCGAAAGTAATCCGCTATTGCATCTTTTACGCGGTAGGCAACAAACTTGGAGTGTTTGAAGTCTTCGCTGTTTACTACTGCATCTACGGCAAAGCTATTGGAGAGCGTCATATAATTTTCCCATTCAACGCGTTTACAGATTTCGTAAACTTCGTCGGCCGTATCGGCTTTAAAATGCTGGAAGGGTTTGAGAACGCGAATAGCTGTGCGCAGATGAAAATTCGCTTTATAAAGCAGGGCTTTGTCTCCGGTGAAGGAGACCATACGGTTACCGATGGAAACGTTATTTGCTCCCAATTCGATTAACTCTTTTGCCAAAATTTCTTCCAGCCCCTGGAAGGTTTTGGCTATCATTTCAAATTCAGTCATCCAATTAATGGAAAGTTGGCTGCAAAGGAACAAAAAAAGATTGGTATCCGTGAAAGATACTCCATAATCATTTTATTTGTATACAATTATTATGATAATCTACAAAAAAGCTGCTTTGATCTTCTACGAATTAAGATATCTCATTTATTATATTTTGAGCAATTTTTCATCCTTATTCGTAATAATAGTCTGACAGCTTTTTTGTTGGATTTCTATCTTTCTTGTTATAAGTTACAGTTTTACGCGTATACCTTTTCCGGAGTAGTTGACGGTTTTGATAGATTCGGTTTTACCGTCTCGGATCATTTCAATGTTAAAAGTCCTTGATTGAAGCATTCCATTGAAAGAACCTTGGCGTGTATCAATGGTGAGCTGGTTATTCTTGTCATTCCAAATAAAGCCGATAGTGCTGTATGCTCCTTTTTCGTAATTGTAGTTATCGCCTTCGTCTTCGTAAAGAGAGAACTTACCATCGGCTCCGGCATATACGCGAATAG
>CAZYFO010000060.1:0-10158 GCA_964646955.1 uncultured Bacteroidaceae bacterium
AATTTATTTTATCGGCTCATGGCATGGCCGTTTATCCGTATTCCTTACTGATCTTACAGGAAAAATCATAACGGTAAACAACGAGGATTGTGACTATCTTTCATTGGCTTGGGCCGAACAAAGACTTATTGCCTCACGTCAGTCCATGACTAACCCGACGGAAATATTCTCACTTGATGTAAGAAGAGGGTTGGCAGAACGTATCTCACACGAGAACGACCACATAATGAGCCAATTGGATGGAGTCCGCGTAGAAGAACGTTGGATAAAAACCACCGATAACAAGCAGATGCTCACGTGGGTTATCTACCCACCGCATTTCGATGCTACAAAGAAATATCCCACTCTGCTTTTCTGTGAAGGAGGTCCGCAAAGTATAGTCTCACAATTCTGGAGTTATCGCTGGAATATGCGTATCATGGCAGCCAACGGATATATCGTAGTGGCACCAAATCGACGCGGTCTTCCGGGATTCGGTCAGGAGTGGAACGAAGAAATCAGCGGAGACTACGGCGGTCAGTGCATGACTGACCTGCTCACCGCTATCGACACGCTCAGTGCAGAACCTTATGTTGACAGCGACCGTTTGGGATGTGTTGGAGCCAGCTTCGGCGGGTATTCAGTCTATTGGTTGGCAGGTCATCACAATGGCCGATTCAAAGCCTTCATCGCTCATGACGGCATATTCAACAGTGAACAGCAATATCTTGAAACAGAAGAAATCTGGTTCCCAAATTGGGACTTCGGTGGGCCATACTGGGAGAAAAACGAAAAAACCGTACGCAGTTATTCTGCCTCTCCTCACCTATTCGTTGACAAATGGGACACTCCAATACTATGCATCCACGGTGAAAAAGACTACCGCATCCTGTACTCACAGGCCGTAGCCGCTTTCACAGCAGCACGTCTACGCGGCATCCCAGCAGAATTGCTGCTATTCCCCGATGAAAACCACTGGGTCCTAAAACCCCAGAACGGCATCCTCTGGCAACGCACCTACTTCAATTGGCTGGACAAGTGGTTGAAATAATGGAAATTAAAATATTATCACTATAAAGTAACAATAAGAAATCTCCTCTGTAAGTTTTGCTCTTACAGAGGAGATTTCTTATTTATATAAACGAAAATTATTTTTTGCGTTTGATGATGCTCTTTTTACGGACGGACCAGCCAAAGAAGCCTCTTGGATTATTCACATCAAAATACTCTCCGTGGGTGTAGGCTATAAGATCCATGGCAGCCATATCGAGTTTATCAGCCTCATCTATGTATTTTTCATCTACAAGAACATTTACGACATCAGCTATAAACATATCGTGAGAGCCTAACGGAACAATTTCCTTCACACGACATTCAATGGATACTGGAGACTCTTCTACTGTTGGAGCGGATACTACTTCGGCTTTACCGGGTGTGATACCAGCCAATTTGAACTTGTCACCGTCACGTCCACTGCGCACACCACAGAAATCTGTGGCTTTGGCCAAATCTTTGTTGGTGAGGTTTATAACGAAACATCCGTTACGTTTTATTATGTCATAGGAATAACGCTCCGGACGGATAGATACGTAACACATAGGCGGATTAGTACAGATAGTACCTGTCCAAGACACCGTCATAACATTATACTCCTCGGGGGTGGCTCCACTACTGACCATAACGGCAGGCAGAGGATAAATCATAGTTCCCGGCTTATAACTCTTTTTCATTTATCATCGGGTCTTGTTAGTTTTTTGAATACAGTAGGTGTAGGTAGCGAAAAACGCATAAATTCTCCTGTTACGGGATGAATGAATGTCAGACGATAGTTATGAAGCATAAGTCGGCGTGCGGGATTGGTCTCGGCACCATATTTTATGTCTCCTGCTATAGGGCAACCCATCTCCGACATGTGTACTCTGATCTGGTTCTTCTTTCCGGTAAAAATCTCAACATCAACAAGCGCATAACGTCCGCGTGACTGAATTACCTTATAATGTGTAACAGCCATACGACCTTCAGTCTCATTATTAGTAGAGTGAACCTGCATCTTATCGTTCTCTGTCAATAATGTCTGTATCTCATCCTCTACTTTTGAAGGTACACGCTCGGTAACACAAATATATTTTCTTTCCTTTATGTAGAAGTTCCAATTTGCTCGCAACTCCATCATCATTGCCTCATCTTTTGCAAAAATGAGAATGCCGGATGTATATTGATCCAGTCTATGGCATACATACACATCGGCATTCGGATTTGAATGACGTACATAGTCGCGAACTATATTGAATGCATTGTTATCCTTTTCGGTCTCAGTAGCAACAGATAGCAGACCGGAAGCCTTCTCTATGATTACCATCCAATCATCCTCATAAAGAATCTTCACTTGCGGATTATTAAACTTGAAGAAAGAGCGTCCGAAGTTAACATCAACCACATCGCCCGGCAGTAACGGAGTATCAAACTGAGTTACAGCCTCACCCTTCAGAGCTATATGTTTATACTTAAGCAACGCTTTGACCTCGGTCTTTGTCATCGTAGAAAAGGTCGCAAAAAGAAATGGCAGAAGAGTAGTCTCCTCCTTCACCTCATAACTCTTTATATTATCTGAGGTATAATGTTTTTTATTTCCCGCACTATTGTCTTTCTTGCGCATATTCAATATTTTGTCAGCAAAGATAATGCAAGTCGAAGACAGAGAAAACGAGTTTACTTGTTTTCTTTGTTAAGACGTAGCTTATTTTCGCTATTGGTAGCAAAGATAATACAAAACTATCAGTTACGCGATATATATTCCGCAATCCAATCGCCAACCTGTGAAGTTCCGTATCCTATGCCACCGTGAGATATGTCTGATGTAACCATACCGGCATCCATAGAGGCCGATACCGCTTTTCTGACACAAGCACCCTCTTCCATCAGGCCAAAAGCATATTCAAACATCAAAGCAACGCTTAAAATGGTTGCAACTGGATTGGCAATATTTTTACCGGCAGCCTGTGGCCATGAACCGTGGATAGGCTCGAACAGTGAGGTGTGTACTCCTATGGAAGCAGAAGGCAACATACCGAGTGAGCCGGTGATAACAGATGCTTCATCTGTAAGTATGTCTCCGAACATATTCTCTGTAACCAATACATCAAAACTTCCGGGCCACTGAATCAATCTCATGGCTGCATTGTCCACGAATAGGAATTCCGTCTCAACATCAGGATAATCCGAGGATATTTCCTTTGAGACTTCCCTCCACAGACGTGATGTTGCCAAAACATTCGCCTTATCAACTATAGTGAGTTTCTTCCTACGTTTCTGTGCATATTCATATGCCAATCTTACAATTCTTTCTATTTCCATACGCGAATACACACATGTATCGTATGCGGTATCACCATTCTCGCTCCTACCCTGCGGACGACCGAAATAGAGTCCGCCCGTAAGTTCACGGATACATACCATATCGACTCCCTCAACCAATTCCCTACGTAGAGGTGAAGCATCAAGCATAGATTCAAAAGTGGTGACAGGACGTATGTTGGCATACAATCCGAGTTTGCTACGCATAGCAAGCAGTCCCTGTTCCGGACGAACCTTCGCGTTAGGATTGTTGTCATAACGAGGGTCACCTACCGCGCCGAAAAGGACGGCATCGCTCTCCATACACAAAGCATGTGTCTCATCAGGATAAGGATTACCTACCTTATCAATAGCGGCAGCTCCGCATATCCCATATTTGTAAGACAGTTCATGTCCGAATTTATCACATACAGACTTCAGTACCTTCATTCCCTGTTCAATTATCTCCGGACCTATACCGTCGCCCGGAAGTACGGCTATATTCATTTTCATATTACTTCTCTATTTTATTCAACATTTTAATCGTTGCCTTGATGGCAGCTTCAGTCTGGTCGGCATCCAATCCGCGTGTCTTGAAATCCATACCCTGATGGTTCCAACTGATAATAGTCTGTACAAAAGCGTCGGTCTTACCACCGGGCGGAATTGATACGTTATAATTCGTAAGTGTAGGAAAAGGTTTATCCAAACCTGCATATATTTTCCTTAAAGCACGTACAAAAGCATCATACTGACCGTCACCGGAGGCTGAGTCCTGATATTCTTCTCCGTTGATGTTTATCTTTACTGTAGCTTGCGGACGCAAACCCTGAGTCAGACTCAGTGAGTAATTCAATATGCGTATTTTCTGATCTTCCATAGCATCATGATGTAATACATCACTTACAATATATGGCAGATCATTCTGAGTGACCTGCTCCTTCTTGTCACCCAATTCGATGATTCTCTTTGTAACCTTACGCATGGAAGCCTCGTCAAGTTCTATTCCCATAGCTTGCAAATTCATCCTTATATTTGCTTTGCCGCTATTCTTACCCAATGCATATTCACGTACCCGTCCGAATCTTTCAGGTAAAAGTGCATTATAGTAAAGATTATTCTTACTGTCACCATCGGCATGCACACCTGCACACTGAGTGAAAACATATTCACCCACTACAGGCTTATTTTGTGGAATATGTATACCGCTGTTCACCTCTACAAGCCTGCTTACCTGATTAATTTTCTTCTCATTAAGACGCAGGTTCTCATGAAGATGATCTTTCAGTACAGCCAGAACGCTACTTAGCGGAGCATTACCTGCACGCTCACCGAGACCGTTTACCGTAGTATGTATGCCGTGTACACCTGCACGTACAGCACTGAAAACATTAGCCACCGCCAGGTCATAGTCATTGTGAGCATGAAAATCGAAGTGCACCGTAGGATAGCGTAGAACCATCTTACTACAATAGTCATACGTAGTAATCGGATTAAGAACACCCAATGTATCAGGAAGCATTATACGTTTTACAGGCATTTGTGTAAGAGCATCTACAAGTCCGTACACATACTCAGGAGACTCGGCTATTCCGTTACTCCAGTCCTCCAGATATACATTAACCTCAATGCCACTCTTCACGGCCAAATCGACATCATGACTTATATCTTTTATATGAGTTTCTGGGTCTTTTTTAAGTTGCTCTGTCACGTGTCTCAGACTGCCTTTGCAAAGGAGGTTCATCACCTTGCAGCCGGCCTGCTGAATCCAGTTGACAGACTTGCCTCCGTCAACAAATCCCAGCACCTCAAGTCTGTTCAGATAACCGGCTTGTGAGGCCCATTCCGTGATTTTACGGACTGTCAGCTCTTCATTGTCAGACACCATAGCGGATGCTATCTCCACCCTATCCACACAGAGATCCTGCAATAACGATCTGACAATGCCTAATTTCTCTTGAGCGGAAAAGGAAACACCCGATGTCTGCTCTCCGTCACGCAAGGTAGTATCCAGAATCTCAATATTTGATTTATGCTCGAATTTCTCAATCTTATCCCTACCCCTAAGCAACCAGTCGATATCATCGATACCGTCAATCAGACACTCCTTTTTATGGGCATTTATCTCAAAACATTCAGATCGACCTGAAACATTATTGGTAACAGTCTGTTCCGGTAGATTAACAGTAAGCGTTACCTTAGGATCTGAAGCCAATGTGGAAAATATCTCCTTCAAGAAATCAGGAGAGACCACTACCGGCAATAATCCGTTATTCAAAGCATTATTTTTGAAAATATCTGCAAAGAAACTACTGATGACTACTCTGAAACCGTAGCCGGCTATAGCCCACGCAGCGTGTTCACGACTGCTTCCACTACCGAAGTTCTTACCGGCTACCAAGATGGAACCCGAATACACGCCCTGATTCAATACAAAATCGGCCTTGGGATTTCCATCCTTGTCAAACCTCCAATCACGAAACAGATTATCTCCAAAACCCTGTTTTGTAGTAGCCTTAAGAAAGCGTGCCGGTATTATCTGATCGGTATCGACATTTTCAAGAGGTAATGGGACACACGGTGACGTCACTATTGTAAATTTATCTTTCATATTATCTATTCATTAAATAAAATCTCTCGGATCTGTCAATCTTCCTGTTATTGCAGCAGCAGCAGCAACCAACGGACCGGCTAATATGGTACGTGCCCCCGGTCCCTGCCTACCCTCAAAGTTACGATTAGATGTGGAAACCGCATACTTTCCTGCAGGAACTTTATCTTCATTCATAGCAAGACATGCGGAACATCCCGGTTGACGTAGCTCAAAACCTGCATCTGCGAGAACGCGGTCCAATTTCTCCGCCTTAATCTGCTCAGATACCTGCCAACTGCCTGGTACCAACCAAGCCGTAACATTATCAGCCTTACGATGTCCCTTAACCAAATTGCAAAAACTGCGGAAATCCTCAATACGTCCATTGGTACAACTACCTAAGAACACATAATCAATCTCCTTTCCTAATAGTTTCTCACCTGCAGTGAAACCCATGTACTCCAATGACTTAGTAAATGAAGCTCTTCCCGATTCAGGAACAAATTGAATTTCAGGAATAGTATCCCCTATTCCCATTCCCATACCCGGATTAGTACCATATGTGATAAAAGGCTCAATATCATCAGCATCAAAACATATCTCACTGTCAAACACAGCATCCTCATCGGTCTTAAGATTCTTCCATTTCAAAATAGCCTCATCCCACAAAGCACCCTTCGGAGCATACTCACGTCCCTTGAGATAATCAAATGTCACCTCATCAGGAGCAATCATACCACCACGGGCACCCATCTCAATTGAGAGGTTACATACAGTAAGACGTCCCTCCATTGAAAGACTACGAATTGCTTCGCCGGCATATTCCACAAAATATCCGGTAGCACCTCCGGTAGTCATCTTACTGATGATATAAAGTGCAATATCCTTTGCAGTCACTCCACATCTGAGTTTTCCGTCTATCGTGATACGCATTGTCTTCGGCTTACGTTGCAAAATACACTGAGTAGCGAGTGTCATTTCCACCTCACTGGTACCGATACCGAAAGCCACGCAACCCATAGCACCATGAGTTGATGTATGAGAGTCACCACAGACAATAGTCATACCCGGCTGAGTCAAAGCTTTTTCCGGCCCCACCACATGAATTATACCGTTCTTTGGATGCATCATGCCCCAATAAGTAACACCGAAATCTTCAGCATTTTTCTTAAGAGTATCCACCTGCTTCCTGGATACCTCATCAGCAATCGGTCTGTCCTGATGCAAAGTAGGTATATTATGATCCGGAATACATGTTACCCTCTCCGGACGAAAAACTTTAAGACCGCGTTCTCTTAATCCGTCAAAAGCCTGTGGGCTTGTTACCTCGTGACAATACAGGCGGTCAATATATAGTTGAGTGGTTCCATCCGAAAGCATATCAACCACATGTCCATCCCATATCTTATCAAATAATGTTTTTCCCATATACATTCCGATTAAATAAATTTATTTACTGCATCAATAAACGCTGAAACCGATGCTGCTACAATATCAGTATTGGCTGAAAATCCGTAGTACATATTACCCTCATACTCTACCTGCATGTGTACCTTACCTGTATCGTCACTGCCTTTATTCATAGCCTGTAT
The DNA here is from genome assembly GCA_964646955.1 of uncultured Bacteroidaceae bacterium. GTDB lineage: Bacteria > Bacteroidota > Bacteroidia > Bacteroidales > Bacteroidaceae > Colenecus. The sequence continues at coordinate 7,498 of CAZYFO010000060.1, forward strand.
AAGGAACTCATTGATTGTCATCTTCCTCATAATTATAGACTTGACTGCCTTTATAGCAGCATCTACAGGGCCGTTACCAGTCGAAGTAGCCTCATGCGTCTCACCGTTTATCACCAATCTCACAACAGCCTCATTCTGAACTCCTTTCCCTGAAACCACCTTCAGATAATCCAGCTTAACCGATTTGCTGTTCTCACGGATAATACCTACCAAATTCAATATCTGATCATCTGTGATATCAACCTTTGAATCGGCTAACTTCAAGAACTTATCATAAGCCTCATTCAGCATTTCTGCATCAGGCTCCACACCAAGCGTAATGAGTCTGTGTTTCAATGCAGCTCTGCCGCTTCGGGCAGTAAGTACTATAGAACCATAATCCAAACCTACATCTTTAGGATCAATAATCTCATAAGTATCTTTCATCTTAAGTACACCATCCTGATGGATACCTGAAGAGTGAGCAAACGCATTTCTACCTACAATTGCCTTGTTAGGCTGTACCGGCATATTCATAAGTGATGAAACCAAACGGCTTGTAGGATAAATCTTTGTAGTATCAATGCCTGAGCTTATCATGAACTCTTTGCGGCTTTTGAATATCATGGCAATCTCCTCAAGAGAAGTATTGCCGGCTCTCTCTCCAACACCATTCATCGTTACTTCCACCTGACGTGCTCCGTTAAGCACAGCCTCGACAGTGTTCGCCGTAGCCAACCCTAAATCGTTGTGACAATGCACAGATAGTGTAATGTTGTCAATCCCATTCACATGCTCTTTCAAATACTTGATCTTCTGACCAAATTCCATCGGCATACAGTATCCGGTAGTATCCGGAATATTAACCACTGTGGCTCCCGCCTTGATTACAGCCTCTACCACACGTGCAAGATACTCATTTTCTGTACGTCCTGCATCCTCACAGTAAAATTCCACATCCTCCACATACTTCTTTGCATACTTAGTAGCAGCAATTGCACGTTCCAGAATATCTTCACGATTTGAATTGAACTTATACTTGATGTGAAAATCTGATGTGCCGATACCTGTATGTATTCGCTTGCGCTTAGCATATTTCAATGACTCAGCCGCAACATCGATATCCTTTTCCACAGCCCGTGTCAGAGCACAAATAGTAGGAATGGAGACGGCTTTTGAAATACTTACCACACTATCAAAGTCACCGGGACTTGATATTGGAAAGCCAGCCTCAATTACATCAACTCCGAGTTCCTCAAGAGCGCGTGCCACCTGAATCTTCTCTACGCTGTTCAATTGACATCCGGGAACCTGCTCGCCATCCCTTAGTGTCGTGTCGAAAAACATTAATCTGTTTGACATAGTTTAAAAAATTAAAAAAGCCTCCCTCACAATAGTGAGAAAGGCTTATACATATAATTCAGACCAAATCCAATGGGCCGCTATACCGCATAACTTCTCACCTTCCGGGGACCAAACAGGCCCAGAATAATTCGAGAAATAGCTATGCTTTGCAGTCGTTTTGAATTCATCTTTTTAATTCACTCTAAAATTTGTCCAATTCGAATTGACGGCACAAATGTACATACTTTTTTTAATCTACAAGTCCAAAACATCTTTTTTTTTCGTAAATGGCATAAAATGATCATTTTCTACCATTATCATTTAAAAGGCTAACGACAAACCCAACATCATCGGATAGGTCTCCACAGGGGAACTGTCTGAAAACAATTCAGCAAACGAATAACGGAAAATTATACCTATATCATCCACACCGGCTTGAGCCAACAAATTAAGACCTATTGGATTAATATTCAAATCTTTAGTTAACTTATCCTTGCCGCCACCCTCATATTTGACCTTTGAAACGTCGCCGAATCTATATTCAAACTCCGGACCTACTGATAGGAACAGCCCCTTTTTATTCTGAGACTGAAACTCTAGACAAACAGGCACTCTCAGACTCCAATATCTTATATATCCCTGTTTAACATCATTTCCATTGGGCATAAGCGTAAGTTCTCTCTTACCTCCTACGTTCTGCCAATCCAGATACTGTCCATCACTAATCCAATACCTGGAACGCGATATTCCGCAAGCAATTGTAATACCTAAGGTGTTTTGTCTATTAATTGGACATTCTTCTTCTGCAAAATAGGAACCAAACTCCATGCCCTTACCTTTCCTCTGAGGTAGCCCTGCAGTAGTAGAATATGAATTCTCATCACAAAGCAAATTAACACCCATATAAAAAGCGGGGAAATGAGCTTCAAACTTACCCGGCATCGGTCTATGAGGAACATTCAAGAATGTATTTTCCAAATCTGTAGAAAAGAACACGTCTGGAGACTCTGCTATCAGATTGATCGGCTTACATATTAAAGCCAAAGCCGCAATGGCAATAAAATGATATTTCATAATTATTTTTTGTTTGATTATAACTAATGACGAGCAAAGATAGAAATTATTAAAAGAAACAGCTGAAAAAATCATATTTATACACAAAACAGAATGATTAAAAAAATCATCCTTTTCTTGTACCAATCAATAATATTGTGTTATCTTTGTGCGTGTGTTTTTCATGGTATTAGATTTTAATTAAGAATAGCGGAACTGTGAAGTCCCGCTATTCTGCTTTTTAAGCCATCCACAAGCGCTTTTTCTCCGATTCTGAGAGAAAAC